>JBILYJ010000283.1:0-6733 GCA_044377795.1 Reyranella sp.
TGCATTGGGTCGAGGGCCAGGTGAACGGCTACATCGCCAACGGCACCGTCTCCCAGCGGCACGGCACCGGCAGCCCGGTGATCGTGCCCTACCAGACCTTCGACACGGCCGACCATCCGATCTGCCTCGCCCCCGGCAACGACCGGCTGTGGGCGCGCTGCGCCAAGGTGCTGGGCCGTGACGAATGGGCCACCGACCCGAAGTTCGCGAAGAGCGCGCAGCGGGTCGCCCACAAGGCCGAGCTGCTGCCGATGATCGCCGAGGCGCTGAAGGCCAGGCCGCGCGCCGAGTGGCTGGACGCGATGGAGAAGGCGGGCGTGCCCTGCGCCGCCGTGAACGATATCGGCGAGCTGGCGCGCACCGAGCAGATGGAGGCCTCGAAGCTCATCCAGCAGCTGCCGGGCGGACCGAAGGTGGTCGGCCTGCCGATCGCGTTCGACCATGTGCGGCCGCATTCGGCGCGCTCGGCGCCGACGCTCGGCGAGCATACCGACGAAGTGCTCGGAAGCCTGTCGAAGTGACGGCCGCCTCCCCTGCCCTCGTCGCTCCGTGGCGCATCGGCGTCGACGTCGGCGGCACCTTCACCGACATGGTGCTGCGCGACGCGGCCGGCGCCGTGCGCATCTTCAAGTCGCCCTCGGTGCCGGCCGATCCCAGCGAAGGCGTGCTGGGCGTGCTGCGGCTGGCGGCGAAGCAACTCGACATCACGCTGACCGCGCTGCTGCGCGACTGCGCGCTGTTCGTGCACGGCTCGACCGTGGCGACCAACACGATCCTGGAGAAGAAGGGCGCCAGGGTCGGCATGCTGACGACCGAGGGCTTCCGCGATTCCCTGGAGATCCGTCGCGGCATTCGCGAGAACCAGTGGGACCATCGCGCGCCCTTCCCGCAGGTGCTGGTGCCGCGCTACCTGCGCCTGCCGGTCCGCGGACGCATCGCGGCCGACGGGACGGAGCTGGCGCCGCTGAAGGCTGAAGACGTCGACGCTGCGGCCAAGGTGTTCGCCGAAGAAGGCGTCGAGTCGGTTGCGGTCTGCCTGTTCAACGCGTTCCTCGATGGTGCGCACGAACGCGCCGCGGGCGGCCAGCTCGCCAAGGCGTGGAACGGCAAGTGGGTCTCGCTGTCGAGCGAGGTCATGCCGACCATGGGCGAATACGAACGCGGCTCGACCGCCGTTGTGAACGCCTACGTGGCGCCCAAGGTGACGAGCTATCTGCGCGCCCTCGACGAGCAGCTGCGCCAGTTCGGCCTGCCGCGCTCCCTGCTGCTGTTGCAGAGCAATGGCGGCGCCGTCTCCGTCGACCAGGTGGCGGCGCGGCCGGTGATGCTGGTCCTGTCGGGCCCTGCCGCCGGCGTCGGCGCGCTCAAGGGCTGCGCGGCGCCGGGTGAGAAAGCCAACCTGATTTCGATGGAGATCGGCGGCACGAGCTGCGACGTGATGGTAATGGCGCGCGGCGACGTACCCGTCACCGACGAACTCACGATCGACGGCTACCATCTCACGACCCCCTCGGTGGAGATCCACACGGTCGGTGCCGGCGGCGGCACGATCGCCTGGGTCGACGCTGCCGGCCTTCTCCACGCCGGCCCACAGGGCGCCGGCGCCCGCCCTGGCCCTGCAGCCTATGGGCTGGGCGGCGAGAACCCGACCGTCACCGATGCGCAACTCGTGCTGGGCCGCCTGCGCCCCGGCCCGCTGGCCGGCGGCGCCGTCACGCTGGACGCCGCGCTTGCCCGCAAGGCCATAGAGACCAAGCTCGCCAAGCCGCTCGGCCTCTCGGTCGAGGAGGCCGCCGCCGGCGTCATCCGCCTGCTGGAGCAGAACCTGCTGCATGCCGTCGAGCGGCTCAGCATCGAGCGCGGCCACAATCCCGCGACCTTCACCCTCGTCGCCGCGGGCGGCGCCGGACCGATGCACGGTACCGCGGTCGCCCGTGCGCTGGGCAGCCGCCGCGCCCTGCTGCCGCGCGCCGCCGGCGCCTTCTGCGCCATGGGCATGCTGCAGTCCGACGTACGGCAGGATTACCTGCAGGTCTTCCTGGCCGACCTCGACAGGGTCGAGATCGCCACGCTCGAAGCGGGTTTTGCCCAGCTCGAGGCGCGCGCCCGCGAGGCGCTGGCGCGCGACGGGTTCGGCGAGGATGAGGTCGCGATCGAGCGCCAGCTCGACCTGCGCTACGACGGCCAGCAATGGCCGGTGCGCGCGCCGCTGTCCGCCTCGGGCTTCGATGCCGCGGCGGCACGCCAGGCCTTCGAGGCCGAGCACCAGCGGCTGTTCGGCCACATCCAGCCCGGCGGCCGCATCGACATCACCGCGCTGCGCGTCGTGGGACGCGGCCGTCTCGACTGGACGCCGCCCGCCGCACGTTCGCCCCAGACCGATCCGCCTCGGCCGCGCGAAACCCGCAAGGTCTGGATCGATCCCGCGACCGGCTGGCTCGACGTCCCCATCTACGACGGCGCCGACCTGCGGCCGGGCTGCCGTCTCGACGGCCCGCTGCTGGTCGAGGAGCGCACCACGACGGCCTTCGTCGGCCCCCGCGACGTGCTCGAAGTCGACGAGCGCGACGATTTCCTCGTGCATGTTGGCGCCAATGCCGCGTAGCCCTCACCCACACCACCTCATCCTGAGGAGCGCGCCGCAGGCGTGCGTCTCGAAGGATGGGCAACAGGCAAGGTGCTCGTGCCGACCCTTCGAGACGGCCGCTGCGCGGCCTCCTCAGGGTGAGGTAAACGACTGGAGGATCAGCCCGTGAACCTCGATCCCGTCACCCTGGCGCTGGTGCAGAACCGGCTCGACCATATCTCGCATCAGATGGGCTGGGTGATGACGCGCACCGCGCGCTCGCCGATCTTCAGCCAGAGCCACGATTTTTCCTGCTTCATCGCCGACGCGCGCGGCACCTTGATCAGCCAGGCCGATGGTATCCCGATCCATACCGGCGGCGGCGGCTTCGCGGTGCGCGCCATCCTGCGCGACTTCAAGGACGCCATCGCGCCCGAGGACGTGTTCCTGCTGAACGATCCCTACACGGCGGGCGGCAACCACCTGCCCGACTGGGTGATCACGCGGCCGGTGTTCGTCGGGGCCAAGCTGGTGGCCTTCGCCTGCAACCGCGCCCATCAGGCCGATATCGGCGGCGGTGCGGCCGGCACCTACAATTCGGCGGCGACCGAGATTTTCCACGAAGGCATCCGCCTGCCCGTGCTCAAGTTGATCGAGGCAGGCAAGGTGCGCGACGACCTGTGGCGCCTGCTGATGCTGAACACCCGCCTGCCCGAGGCACTCGACGGCGACCTGCGCGCCATGATCGGCTCGACCCGCATCGGCGCGGAGCGGCTTGCCTTGCTGGTCGAGGAGCTGGGAGTCGATCTCGCTGACGAGTTCTTCGAAGGCGTGCTCGACCATGCCGACCGGCGTTTCCAGACCTGCATCGATCGCCTCGAACAAGGTGTCTGGAAAGGCGAGGAGCCGGTCGACAACGACTGTTTCGAGCCGATCGACGCCAAGATTGCCGTCACGATCACGGTGAAGGACCGCAGGCTGGTCGTGGATTTCGCCGGCACCTCGCCTCAGGTGCGCGGCTTCAAGAACAGCTCGATCGCCAACTCGACCTCGGCGGTGTTCATGTCGCTGGCCTCGTTCTTCGAGCCCGACCTGCCGAAGAACGAAGGTGCCTTCCGCAGCGTCGAAATCCGGCTGCCCGAAGGCACGCTGGTGAATGCGCGCATGCCGGCGCCGATGACCATGAACACGGTGTTCGTGGCGCACGAGATCATCCACGCGATGTGGAAGGCACTGGCGCAGGCGCTGCCCGAGCGTGCCTCGGCCGGCTGGTCGAAGGCGGTGCATGCCGTAACGGCCGGCCTGCGCGACGATGGCGGACGCTACGTCATGTACCAGTGGGCCGGCGCGCCGGCTGGCGGCGGCGTCGAGGGTCGCGACGGCTTCCACCTGATCGGCCATCTCATCACCCTGGGCGGCCTCACTCTGCCAAACCTCGAGACCTACGAGCAGCTCTACCCGGCGCGCTTCCATCGCCAGGAGCTGCGCCGCGACACCGCGGGGGCCGGCCGCTTCCGCGGCGGCGCCGGCTGCGACTACGAGGTCGAGATCTTCACCCCGGCCGACTACGCCTTCCGCGGCGAGGGTGCCGGCGCACCCTCGAGCTTTGGCGTTGCGGGCGGCCGGGCCGGTGCCGGGGGCGAGGTGGTGCTCACCCTGAGCGACGGCACGCGCATCCAGGCGCCGAAATACGGCGTGGAACGCCATGGCCGGGGAACCTACCGCGCGTTGTCGCCCGGCGGAGGCGGCTACGGCGATCCGAAGACTCGAGATCCGGAGCGTGTGCTGCGTGACGTCCGCGACGGCATCGTGGGCGTCGAGAGCGCAGAGCATGACTACGCTGTCGCAATCGACGCAAACGGCCGAAGCATCGATGCCAAGCGCACGGCGGAGTTGCGCAAGCCCCTGCCCTGAAACCGCCATCTGCCGTTCGGCTGGCGGTGGGAGGCATCGCACTCATCTTGCCGCAATGCGAAGTCCCGACTTAGTTTCCTCGCCGACAACGAAAACAAACAAGGGAAGGACTTCACATGATCCAGCGCCGTAGTTTCGTGGCCGGCACCGCTGCCGCCCTCACCCTGCCCACGCTCGCCTTCGGTCAGAGCGGCCAGATCCGCCTCGTCGTGCCGTACGGTCCCGGTGGCTCGACCGACACGGCCGGCCGTGTGCTGGCCGAGCGCATGTCGGCCGACACCGGCAAGAACATCGTGGTCGAGAACCGCCCGGGCGGTGGCACGATGGTCGGCATGGTGAACGTCGCCAAGAGCAAGCCTGACGGCACCAGCCTGATGATCCTGACCACCACGGCGGCGCTGCAGCCGGCGTTCGACATTCCCATGCAGATCGACCCGCAGAAGGACCTCGCGCCGGTGGCTCAGCTCGCAGACATTCCCTGCGTGCTCGCGGTCAATGCCAACAACCCGGCCAAGACCTTCGCCGAATTCATCGAGTGGGTGAAGGCGCAGCCCGGCCCCGTGCACTACTCGACCTCCAGCTCCGGCGGCCTGCCGCATCTCTGGGGCGAGGTGATCGCCACGCGCACCAACGGCAAGCTCCAGCACATCCCTTACAAGGCCGCCGCCGAGGCGCTGCGCGACGCGGTCGCGGGCCACGTCCCGGCCTTCGTCGACGTGACGACGCCGGTCGATGCGCAGATCCGCGCCGGCACGATGCGCGGCCTCCTGTGCGGCGCCAAGAGCCGCGTCCCCAACATCCCGACCGTGCCGGTGGCGAGCGAACTCGGCATGCCGGAGCTCGAGGCCGCCGTCTATTTCGGCGTGGCGACGACGGCCGGCACGCCGCGCGAGACGATCATGGAGCTCAACGCCGCCGTGAATGCCGCACTGAAGGCCGAGGCGGTACGCGAGAGACTGACGTCGCTCGGCTTCATCCCGACCGGCGGCACCCCCGAAGCCTACGCCAAGCGCCTGGCCGACGAGACCGTGCGCTGGCGCAAGGTGATCAAGGACGCGAAAATCCCGGCGCCGACCTGAGCAAGAGCCCGCAGCGCCCAGTCTAGAACGAACCGGTGAACTCGAACTCGATCGAGTTCCTCACATTGTCGATCTTCCAGGAACTGAGGCGGCGCAGGAAGCTCTGCCCCAGCAGGGCCCGGCTCCGAGCCGGGCTGACCGAAGCCATTACATTCTCCATCGTGCGCTCGCCGATCGTGATCGACCGCAGGCGCACGATGCGCTGCTGAAGGCCGCTGCCGTCGGCCAGGGTGAAGCGCCGCTGACCGAGCGAATCGGCTTCGGTGAGCGTGCCGTTACGCTTCATCTCCTCGGCCAGCTCCTCCGGGATCTGGACGTTGGATGCGCCGGAATCGACGATGAAGTACGCCGTCGAGGTCCCGTTCACGGTGGCCGGCAGGACGAACACACCGCCCATTCTCTGGAACTGCGCGGTCGCACGCGCAAGTGCTGCGTCCTTAAGCGCCTTGGCGCTGGGCTTGCCCGACGCGGGATCGCCGCCGCAGGGCGTCCAGCCGGCTGGCGTGCCTTCGGCCGGGCCATAACAGTAGTTCGAGGCCGACAGCAGCTTCGAATAGGTGTCGCGCTGCTCGCAGGCGGCGATCGCTTCGAGCGCTGGCGTGGCCGGGGCGCGGCAGGCGGCATTGCTCCTCTGCCACTGCGCGATGAACTGCGCCGCCTCCTGGGACTGCGCCTGCGGAGCTCCGGCGTCGAAGAGCAGCGTCGCGGCGAGCGTCGCCAGAAAGAGTGTCTGTCTCATCGTTTCTGTCCGATCACTATTGCAGCCGGTTGGACTCTCCCGCGCGCAACCTGTACGAAGTCTACACCATCGCCCACCAAACGGTTGGCCTGCGATGGCTGAGAGATGCGTGTGCTCCCGCCCGCGTACCGAGGCGACCGCATTTGGGCCGGATCGAATTGCCGCCCCTATTCACGAGTTTCCTCGTTCTGTCGATCGCCGGCTGCGCAATTCTGCGCGCGCCGGATGACAGGGGCCGCACGGCCCCGGAAGGACTTCCCATGGAAATGCCAAAGAACATCTCCACCCTGATCTGGAGCGCCGTCGGTGGCGCCGTCCTCACCATGGGCGTCGGCTTCACCTGGGGTGGCTGGGTCACAGGCGGAACCGCGCGCAAGGACTCCGCCTCCGCGGTCCGTGACGCCGTCGTCGTCGCGCTGGCACCGATCTGCGTCG
>JBILYJ010000013.1:0-25561 GCA_044377795.1 Reyranella sp.
GTTGCCCGGTTCCGGCACGGTGCCGGGAATGGCGGTGAGCCGGCGGCGCGGTCCGGTGAGGGCGGGGAGCGCAGCCAGCAGGCCCTGCGTGTAGGGATGACGGGCCGAACCGAACAGGTCGGCGCCGGGGGCTTCCTCGACGAGGCGCCCGGCGTACATCACGGCCACGCGGTCGACGTTCTCGGCCACGACGCCGAGATCGTGGCTGATCAGGACCAGCGCCATGCCGGTGTCGCGGCGGATGTGGCCCAGCAGCGCCAGGATCTGCGCCTGGATGGTGGCATCGAGTGCTGTCGTGGGCTCGTCTGCGACCAGCATGTCGGGCTCGCCGGCCAGCGCCATCGCGATCATGACGCGCTGGTTCAGGCCGCCGGAGAGAAGATGCGGATAGTCGGAGAGGCGGCGGCGGGCATCGGCGATGCCGACCTGGTCGAGCAGACGCAATGCCTCGGCCTCGGCGGCGCGGCCGCCGAGGCCGCGATGCAGGCCGAGCGCCTCGACCAGCTGGCGGCCGATGCGATGGACCGGGTTGAGGCAGCTCGACGGGTCCTGGAAGATCATGGCGATGCGCTTACCGCGCACCTGTTCGAGGTCGCCGCGCGAGGCGCCGATCAGTTCCTTTCCTTCGAGACGGACCGAGCCCGTCACGCGGGCCTTGGTCGGCAGCAGGCCGAGCGCGGCCAGCCAGGTCACGCTCTTGCCCGATCCCGATTCGCCGACGATGCCCAGCGCTTCGCCCGGCGCAATCTCGAGGCTCACCCCGTCTACGGCGCGCGAAGCCTGCGCGCCGCCCGCGAAATCGACCGTGAGGCCGCGCACCGCGACGAGGGGAGCCGTCATCGCATCATTCTCAGATCGAGAAGTTGTTGGCGCGGAACTCCATGGCGAAGGACGGCGAGGCCTTCCACTTGATATCCTTGCGCTTGGCCGTGAAGGTCGCGTTCTGGTGCAGGACCGTATAGGCGGGGTCTTCGCGCTCGCAGATTTCGAGCATGCGCCTGAACATCGCCTTGCGCTTGGACATGTCGGTCTCGACCTCCATCGCCACCGAAAGCCTGTTCATCTCCTCGTTGGTCCATTCGCCGACCTGCTGCTGCTGGCCCTGCGGCCCGTGCTGGGCGACGATCGAGGAGATCGGGTCGTTGAAGCCGGCGCTGTTGGACCAGTCGCGCACCGCGCGCGGGCTGTTGACGTCGAAGATCTGCTGCCAGTTCTCCTTCATCTCGATCTGCACGTTGAGGCCGGCGGCGCGCCACATCTCGACCAGCACCTGCGCCGTCGACACCTGGTTGGTGTAGTAGTTGTTGAGCAGGCGGTAGGGGATCGGATCGCCCTTGTAGTTGGCCGCCTTCAGCAAGGCCTTGGCCTTGGCGAGGTCGTAGGCCGGCACCGTCCAGTTCTCGACGAACATCGGGCCGTAGAATTCCCATTGCAGGCCCGGCGGCACGCGCGTGCGGCCCGACCACAGGGCGTCGACGATCGCCTGGCGGTCGATCGCATGGGTGAAGGCCTGGCGGATGCGCGGGTCGGCGAGGCGGGGATGGTTCTTGTCGAACACCGTGATGCGGTGATTGACGATGGTGCTGCCCAGCACCTCGAACTTGGGGTTCTTCTCGATGCCCGGAATCTGGTCCGGCGGGACGTCGCAGACGAAATCGAACTGGCCAGCCAGCAGGCCGTTGATGCGGGTCGCGACCTCGGGGACTACCATGATGCGCACGCTCTTCACCGGCGGGCGGCCGCCCCAGTAGTCGTCATGCGCGTCGAGGGTCAGCGACTGGTCGGGCACGAACGCGCGCACCTTGTAGGGGCCTGTCGAGACCGGCGCGCGCGCCCAGTCGAGCCAGCTCTTGGCCTCGTCGAAGGCGCGGCGCGAGACGATGTCGCTGCCCAGCCGGCCGATGCGGCCCTCCATGGTCACGTCGGGCGTGCGGTTGACGAAGCGCACCGTGTACTTGTCCAGGGCCTCGACCTTCTCCAGCGCCGGGAACAGGCGCTTGGCCACGGCGGGGACTTCCGGCGGCAGGTTCTTGCCCTGGACCGAATCGCGGATGAGCACCGAGGTGAACAGCGTCTTGTTCGAGGAGATGTCGTAGTCCGGCCCGAACATGCGGTCCCGGCTGAAGGTGAAGACCACGTCGTCGGCCGTCATCTCGTCGCCATTGTGGAACTTCACGCCCTTGCGCAGGGTGAACTCGACGGTGCGGTCGTCGATGCGCTTCCAGCTCTCGGCGAGGCCTGGCACTTCCTCCAGCTTGGCGAGCAGGTCCTGCATGATCAGGCGCTCGAAGATGAAGGAGAAGACGCGCTGGCCGACATTGGACTGTTCGCGCAGCGGCTCCAGGGCGGCGCTGTTGGCGATCTGCTGCACCGCGATGGTGATGGCTGGCCGGGTGTCGGCTTGGCCGAGCGCAATTCGCGGCAGGCCGAAGCTGGTGGCGGCGACGCCGGATGCGGCGATCAAAGCGCGGCGGCGCAAAAGCATGGCGTGAACCCCTTGGACAACGAGGGCGGCACGCTAGGGCGCCTCCGTGAATGCGAGATTTCCATTCGGTGACGCTTTGCGTGTTGCAGTGCGGTGGTTCATCCACCGTCGCGCGAGTCTGCGAAGCTTGTGCGTGGACTAGGAGAAAAGTCGGTGGAGGTGTAGAGTCACGTCAGCAGCTCGGGGGGAGAAACATGCCTATTACCAATCGTCTCTATGCAGAATTTCTGGGAACCGCCTGGCTGGTGCTGGGCGGCTGCGGCAGCGCCGTCCTCGCCGCCGGCTTTCCGCAGCTCGGCATCGGCTTCGCGGGCGTGGCGCTCGCGTTCGGCCTCACCGTCCTCACGATGGTCTATGCCGTGGGCGGGGTGTCGGGCGGTCATTTCAACCCGGCGGTGACGGTCGGCCTGGCGGTGGCTGGTCGCTTTCCCTTCGGCGAGGTCGTTCACTATGTGGTTGCCCAGGTGCTGGGCGGCATCGCGGGCGCCGCCATCCTCTATGTCATTGCGACTGGCAAGGCCGGGGCCGAGATCGGTAGCTTTGCGACCAACGGCTACGGCGATCACTCGCCCGGCAAGTACGGGCTGGTCTCCGCGCTGGTCATCGAAGTCGTCATGACCTTCGGCTTCGTGACCATCATCCTGGGCGCCACGGACAAGCGCGTCAGCCCGGCGGTGGCGGGCCTCGCGATCGGCCTCGCGCTCACGCTCATTCACCTGGTGAGCATTCCGGTGACCAATACGTCGGTGAACCCCGCGCGCAGCACGGCGCCGGCGCTGTTCGTGGGCGGTGCGGCCCTGTCGCAGCTCTGGCTGTTCTGGGTGGCGCCGGTGCTGGGGGGCGCGATCGCCGGCGCCGCTTACGGGCTGCTCCGCAGCAAGGACTGACGCGGCCGTCCGGACGCTGTAGAGTGGGGTCTCAGGTCAAGCCAACGAAGGACGATCCCGCATGTTCATCAAAAAGCTGGCCCCGCTCGTCCTGGCGGGGCTCATGCCGCTCGCGGCCGCCGCGCAGCAGAACGTCGAGGTGAAGTTCACGTTCCAGCAGAACCCCAACAGCATCTCCGGCTGCATCATGGCCGATCCGTCCTTCACGCGCGAGCACACGTTCATGATCGTCAACGGCCAGGTCGAGCTGAAGTCGGCTGGTGGCATCGACGTGAAGATGAAGCCGATTCGCCCGAACGTGTATCAGGGCACCTTCAACCTCGGTCGGATGAACCTGATCTATACGGCCGATCTCGGCGCCACGCCGCCGACCCTGGTGGCGCAGACCCAGGACGGTGGCTGCAAGTGGAATGCGGTGAAAGCCTGATCTCTTGGCTCTTGCATTCGTTTGACGTGTGATGCCGGTGCGGCAGTCGATTCCCTTCAGCGTCACGATCCTGACGCTGATGGCCCTGATCGTGGTGCCGCTCACGAGCGTGCTGCTGTGGCTCGGCTGGCGTTCTGTCGATCTGCTGGAACAGCGCAGCGCCGACCAGAGGGTCTCCCGTCTCGAATCGGCGGTGGAGGACTTTCTCACCGCTGGCCTGCATGTGGTGGTTTCCGTCGGCCAGACCCTGGCCTTCGGCCCGAGCTTCAACGCCACGGAAAATCCGGTGACCGACGAAGACCGCCGGCACCAGCTCGTTGCCATGCTGAGACGTCATCCGGCGGTTCAGGCGGCGTTCGTCGGCTACACCGACGGCAGTTTCATCTATGCCGGGCGGCCGGAAACCTTCAGCATAGAGCAGCGGCTTGCACTGGATGCGCCGGATGGCGATTCGATCATCGTGCGGGTGATCGAAGCGGGGGCGTCTCCGCGGACGGAAACCTACTGGTTCCATCTCCCGGACGGCACTCACGGTCCTGCCCGCACGACCACGACCAGCTTCGATGCCCGCATCCGGCCCTGGTACGTCGAGGCGATGAAGGCAAAGCAGGCGATCCTCACCGAACCGTATCGCTTCGCCCAGACACCCGACGCCGGTATCTCCGCCGGCATTCCGCTGCGCTCCGGTCTTGGCGTCATGGGCTTCGATTTTACGCTCCGGACGCTCTCGCAACTGCTCACTGCCTACAAGATCACCGCCAATTCGGTGATCGTGGTCGGCCATGCCGACGGCGCGGTCGAAATCGAGTCTGAGCCGTGCGCGCCGACACTGCCCGGCTGCCTGCCGGCGGACGCGCTGGTGCGGCAGATACTGCACAAGGCTGTGGCGGAGGCGGTTGCGACCGATGCGAAGATCGACCGCCAGGTCGACGCCGGAGGCCATGTCTATCGTGTGATCGTCCATCGCATGCCGCTGTTGCTGGGGCAGCGTTTCGTGATCGCCGCGGCAGTGCCGGTGCGGGAGCTGACGGCTGAGTCGCAGGCCTTGCTGCAACGGGCCGCGATCGCGGCGGCGCTTGCCGTCGCCCTTGCGGTGATCGGCGCACTGGCCGCATCGCTGATCCTGTCGCGCTCGATCACTCGAATTGCCCGCAAGACCGAGCGCATCCGCCAGCTCGACTTCTCGGACGAGCAGCCTGTGCAAAGCCGCATCACGGAGATCGCCCGCCTGTCCGATGCGGTCGAGAACATGCGCTCCGGGCTGGAGATCTTCGGGCGCTACGTCTCCAAGACTCTCGTGCAGCAGATCATGCGGTCGCCGGCGAGCAGCGGCGTCGGCGGAACGCGTCGCGAGGTCACGGTGATGTTCACCGACATCGAGGGCTTCTCGCTGCTCACGGAGACGATGGAGCCGGAACTGCTGACCAGCCGACTGTCGCGGTACTTCGAGGCGCTCGGCTCGGCGATCTCGGCCAATCGCGGCACGATCGACAAGTATATCGGCGACAGCATCATGGCCTTCTGGAATGCGCCCGAGACCGATCCGGAGCATATCGCCAATGCCTGCCGCGGTGCGCTGCAGGCTGCCGCCGCTGGCCATGTCTTGTCGGAGAAATGGCGTGAGCGCGGCCGGCCGGGTTTCCGCACGCGCTTCGGCCTGCACACCGGTCCGGCGGTCGTGGGCAATGTCGGTGCGCACGAGCGCATCAATTACACGCTGGTCGGTCAGGTCGCGAACCAGGCCTCGCGCCTCGAAGGCATGAACAAGGTCTACGGCACCGAGATCCTGGCGAGTGGCGAGGTCGCCGGGGCGACCTCCAAGCTGTTCGTGTGGCGGCACATCGACCGCGTCGTGGCCGTGGGCACAACGGAAGCGCACGACATCTATGAACCGATGGGCGAGAATGCCAGCCGCGCCGAGCATGCCGCCTTTCTCGCCGCCTGGGAGAAGGCCCGCGAGGCCTATGTCGCGGGCCGCTTCGAAGAAGCATTGGCCGGCTTCCGGGCCGCATCGGCGATGCGGGGGGAGGACGCGCCCTGCCACGTTTTCATCGGGCGATGCGAGAAGTTCCTGCGAGACGGTGTATCGGCGGCCTGGGACGGTACCTGGTACATGGACCGGAAATAGCGTCAAACCGTCGGATCAGAATCGGACGGTGACGCCAACCGTAAAGAACTTCGTACTCAACTCGTCGTAGGTTGTTCCCACGAGCAGGTCGAAATCGAACTGTGGGTGGGCGGCCGGCGTGTAACGCAGGCCGAACTGATTGCCGATGATGCCGGGCTGGCGGCCGAAGGCTTCCATCATCAGGGTGACGTCCCAGCCGACATTGACCTCGACCTGGCCCCCCCAGAAGAACGCGGTGGGATGTTCGGCGTTCAGATAGCTCCAGCCGGCATTCAGGTTGATCCGGACCTTTTCCGTGATCGGCACGGTCACCAGGGCGAGCAGGCTGGCCAGACCCAGTTCGCCGGTTTGCACATTGACGCCCGCGTTTACGCCCAACGCGACCCCCACGCCTGCCGAGGCTGGCTGGAAGTTGATCTTCAGCGCTGGCCCGATCAGCGGCGCGGAGAGGGCTTCGTCCCAGTAGTGCTGGTAGTTCACGCCGAACTGTAGCCAGGGAATTTTCAGGGACGTGCAGGCCGGCCCCACGTTTCCGTACCCGTCGCCCGGCACGAAGCGCGACACCCACAGTTCGAGATGGCAGGTGCCGGGTGTCTCGACCTCGGAATCGTCGACGATATGGGCGCCGCCGGCGGCCAATGCCGGACTGGCAAGGATGGCGACGGCGACCCAGAGCAGTGTGCCGAGAAAGAGGCCGTGGCTGTTGTTCTTCACGCCGCGAGAAATTCGCCCGGGATCGTTACATGCGCAAGTCGTCTTCGGTGCGCATCAACGCTCGCACATGAGCTGCAACGGACTCGGCGAGGGCGGCAAGGTCGTAGCCGCCTTCCAGGACGGACACGAGGCGTCCGCGGCCGTGTCGCTCGGCGATGGCCAGAACTTCGTCGGTCAGCCAGACGAAGTCCTCGGTCTCGACGTCGAGTTGCGCCAGGGGATCGCGACGATGGGCGTCGAAGCCAGCCGAGACGATGACGAGTTCGGGTGCGAAGCGGTCGAGCGCCGGAAGGAGGCGGTCGGCCCAGGCGGTCCGGAAGGCCGCACTGCCGCTGCCGGCCGGAAGGGCGGCGTTCACGACGTTGCCATCGATGCCGCGCTCGCGCGGCGAGCCGGTGCCGGGATAGAGCGGATACTGGTGGGACGAGGCGTAAAAAAGGTCGGGGTCGGTCTCGACCACGGCCTGCGTGCCCTGGCCGTGATGGACGTCGAAGTCGATCAGGGCGATGCGCCGGAGGCCGTGGGCGGCGCGCGCATGCAGGGCGCCGATGGCGGCGTTGCTGAACAGGCAGAAGCCGCCGGGCACGTCCGGCGTGGCATGATGACCGGGCGGACGCACGGCGGCGAAGGCGGTGCGCGCCTGGCCGCCCAGCACGCCATCGACGGCGGCCACGACGGCGCCGGCGGCGTGGCGGGCTGCGTTGGCGCTGCCGGCGCTCATCACCGTGTCGGCATCGACATGGACCAGCTCGCCTTCCGGCGGGCGGATGCGCAGGATCGCATCGACATAGGCCGGCGGATGGACCCGCGTCAGCTGCTCGATCGTGGCGGCGGGCGCGACCAGGCGGGTGAGGTCTGCGAATTCCTCGTCGGCCAGCGCCGCCGTCACGGCGCGCAACCGGTCGGGCCGCTCGGGGTGATAGTCGCCGGTATCGTGCTCGAGGAACGACGGATGGCTGATCAGCAGCGTCATGCATCCCCCTCTAGCGCGCTTCGGCGATCTGCGACAGAGTCACCGGCAACCCATCGATCGCTGTGAGGTTGTTTTGTCAAAGTTGCACTGTCTGGTCGTTGCCGCCCTCGTCCTCTTCGCCGGGCAGGCGTCGGCCCAGGAAGCCACCTTCCGGCTGAAGAATTCGATGGCCTATCCGATCGCCCAGCTCTCGGTTTCGCCGACCCAGCTCAACATGTGGGGGCCGAACGTCCTGCGGCCGCCGGCCATCCGGCCGGGCGAGGCCCGCGAAGTCTCCTACCGGGCGGCGACCGACTGGTGCATGGGCGATCTCAAGGTCACCTTCGCCGATGGCGGTCCGCCCGCCGTCTGGGGGTACCTGAACCTCTGCACCCTGAAGAACATTTCGCTCCATTACGACCGCATGAGCGGCATCACCACC
Source organism: Reyranella sp. (assembly GCA_044377795.1). Lineage (GTDB taxonomy): Bacteria > Pseudomonadota > Alphaproteobacteria > Reyranellales > Reyranellaceae > Reyranella. Next base: position 8,036 of record JBILYJ010000013.1, read on the forward strand.
GCCCGTTACGACGAGTAGCAACATGGACGCCTTGCCGGGTCTGCCGTTCGACAATAGCTACGCGAGGCTGCCGGAGCGGTTCTATGCCCGGCTGGCGCCCACGCCGGTGGCGGCGCCCCGGCTGGTGAAGCTCAACGAGGCGCTCGCCCTCCGGCTCGGTCTCGATCCCGGAGCGCTCGCATCCCCCGCGGGTGTGGAGATGCTGGCGGGCAACCGCGTGGCGCCGGGCTCCGAGCCGATCGCGCTCGCCTATGCGGGCCACCAGTTCGGCAACTTCGTGCCGCAGCTCGGCGACGGCCGTGCCGTCCTGCTGGGCGAGGTCGTGGACCGCGACGGCCGGCGCCGCGACATCCAGCTCAAGGGCTCGGGGCCCACGCCCTTCTCGCGCAGCGGCGATGGCCGCGCCGCGGTCGGGCCGGTGCTGCGCGAATACATCGTGAGCGAGGCGATGGCCGCGCTCGGCATCCCCACGACGCGTTCGCTGGCCGCCGTCACCACCGGTGAGCCGATCTGGCGCGACGGCGAGTTGCCCGGCGCCGTGCTGACGCGCGTCGCCTCCAGCCACGTGCGCGTCGGCACCTTCCAGTTCTTCGCCGCGCGCGGCGACACCGAGGCGTTGCGCCTGCTCGCCGACCATGTGATCGCGCGACACTACCCGGAGGCCCGCGAGTCCGCCGAGCCCTATCGTGCCCTGTTCGAGGCGGTGATCGCCCGGCAGGCCGCTCTCGTGGCCAAGTGGCTGCTGGTCGGCTTCATTCACGGCGTCATGAACACCGACAATTGCTCGATTGCCGGCGAGACCATCGATTACGGGCCCTGTGCCTTCATGGACGCCTACAATCCCGAAACGGTGTTCAGCTCGATCGACCAGCAGGGCCGCTATGCCTACGCCCACCAGCCCGGCATCGCGCACTGGAACCTGGCGCGGTTCGGCGAGACCCTGCTGCCGTTGCTGGCGGAGGACAGCGACAAGGCGCTGGCCATCGCCAACGAGGCGCTGGGTACCTATCGCGCCCGCTACGTCGATGCGCTGACCGGCGGGCTGCGCCGCAAGCTCGGCCTGTTCACCGAAGAAGAGGGCGATGCCGCGCTGGCGCAGGATCTGCTCAACGCCATGACCGGCGGTCTGGCCGATTTCACCCTGACCTTCCGCCGCCTGGGCGATGCCGCTGCCGATCCCGCGGCCGACGCCGAGGTCCGCAGCCTGTTCGGCGACAAGCCTCAAGCCTTCGACGGCTGGGTCCCGCGCTGGCGCGAGCGCCTCTCCCGCGAATCGCAGGACGGTGCCGACCGGCGAGCGGCGATGAATGCGGTGAATCCTCTCTACATTCCCCGCAATCACCGGGTCGAGCTGGCGCTGGCCGCGGCGGCCGAGCGCGAGGATTACGCGCCGTTCGAGGAGTTGCTCACGGTGCTGGCGAAGCCCTTCGAGGAGCGGCCGGAATTCGCCGCCTACGCCGAACCGCCGCCGGCCGACCAGCGCGTCTACAGGACTTTCTGCGGGACGTAGGCCGAGCGAAGCTCGGCCCCCGAAGCGTCAGGACATCGCTTGGCGATGTCCGGGAGCGCCGAAGAAGAACGATCACGCATTCTCAGAGATTGACCGCAGTAGGCCGCGCATCCTTCCAGTCGATCCACCGGTCGAGATGCATGAAGCGTCCATCGTCGGTGCCGATCTCGCGGGCGATCAGGGCATTCAGCTTGACGTTCATCATCGCGATCAGGTCGCGGTTGCGCTCGAAATCGTACGCAAGGTTCACGATCTCGTCGGGATCGTTCACGAGGTCGTAGAGTTCGAGGTCGTTCCTGGCCCGGAGTTCTTCCAACGTCGCCGGAGTATTGAAGCCGCGGAACGAGAAGTAGCGGCTGAACTTGTAGCGCTCGTCGACGATCGAGCGGATGCAGACGCGCAGCTTCCAGTCGACCGGGAACGACTCGATCTTCCTGAACTGATCGGATCGCGCGATCGATTTGTCCTGCAGCGTCTCGTAGAGGGTCCGCGTGAAATTCGCGTCGTGCACCATGAGCTGGCTGTAGCAGAACAGCGTGCCGCCGCGTCTCTGCGTGAAGGTGGGGTTCACCGGCTGGCGCAGCAGGGGCGAGAAATCCTGGCCCTTCATCTGTTTCATCGTATCGGCCACCGGGGCCGTCGATTTCGCCGTGAGCGCAACGATGGTCGGCACGAAGTCGAGATGCGAGGTGAGTTCGAGGCAGCGCTGGCCGCCCTTGATCTCCGGATGGACCACCAGCATCGGCACGTGGTTCTGCTGGCGGTAGGTCGTGGTGCCCTTACCCTGCAGGCCGCCGTGGCTGGCCAGCAGCTCGCCGTGATCCGACGTGAAGATCACGATGGTCTTGTCGGTGAGGCCGAGCCGATCGAGCTGATCCAGCACCTGCACGATCTGCTGGTCGGCGTCGCGAATGGCGTTGAAGTAATAGTTCTGCCGGAGCCGCATACGCCATTCCTCCTGCGGGATCAGCCCGGTCAGGATGGCATTGGCCCCCTTGTAGATGCGATGCGCCGGCACGCGGTCGGGCGTGTCGAGCGGTTGCTGCCAGGTCTTCTGCAGCGGGATCCCGTTCCATTCCTGCCGATAGAAGGAATCGTCCGGCGGATGGTCGATCTTGAGCTTGGCCTCGACGGCCTGCACCGGCTTCTCGCCGCGCCTGTCGGTGTTCACCCACATGACGTCGTGCGGGTTCACGAGGTTCACCGCGAGATACCAGGGCTGTTTCCTGTCGGTCATCGGCCGGCCCTTGGCCTTGAGCCACTGGATGGCCTGTGCCGCCGTGATCTGATCGTACTGGTAGCCGCCCTGCGCGCCTTCGATGAAGTCGCCGACGCCGGTGTAGTCGTAGAAACCGTAGTCGCGATCCATCATGGTCTCGAACAGCGCCTTGATGTCGTCGGCGCGGTTCTCCATCGCCATCGCGCCGTTCAGGTGCCACTTGCCCTTGTAGGCGGTGTAGTAGCCCATCTTGCGCAGGATCTTGCCGATGGTCGGCAGCCCGGAATCCAGGCTCTTCATGTAGGGCACGCCGGCATTGTCGAAGATGCCGTTATGCGGCATGTGCAGGCCGGTATAGATCACCGCGCGCGAGGCCGAGCACATGTCCGCCGCGATCTGGTGATTCTCGAAATAGGTCCCCGTCGCGCGAAGCCGCTCGTGTCCCGGAAGCGGTATGGGCCAGCCCGGCCCCATGTAATGCTCCTGGTCGGTCAGGATGAAGAGGATGTTGTAGCCGCCCTGGTTCGAGCCTGGCGCCTCCGCGGATGGAAAGGCCGATTCGGTGCCGCCGGTGATGCTGGTGGTTTGCGCCTGGGCGGGCGCATCGCAGGCGGCCGTCGCGGCGAGAGCGGCGCTGCCGGCGATGAAGGTCCTGCGCGATGGATCTGTCATGGCTTCCTCGGAGAGAGCTCGCTCATCTCGTAGCACCGAATCGTGACGTGCGCGCAAGGTCGAGAAGCCGCGCGCAGTCGACATGTTCTTCGAGATGATCGGCCAGACGGTCGAGCGTGTCCTCTATTCCGGCCTCGTAGTCGAGGCTGGAACTCGCGGCGCCGATCTTTTCCAGCCAGTGACGCCGCTGCCGGTCGTCTGCGAGCAAGCCGTGGATGTAGCAGCCGATGACGCGGCCGCTCGCATCGATCGCGCCGTCGGTGCCGCCGCGATCGAGAGCGAGCAGCGGACGCGCCGTCGTGGTCGTGCGGCCGACATGCATCTCGTATCCCTTGAACGGCACGCCCTCTGACACGGTCTTTCCGGTGACCTCGACCAGGACCTTGTCGCCGCCCAGAACGGTCTCCGCCTCGAGCAGGCCGAGCCCCTCGACGCTGCCGGACGGTCCTTCGATGCCCTCGGGATCGGCGACGCGGCGGCCGAGCATCTGATAGCCGCCACACAGGCCCAGCACGTGGCCGCCGCGACGGAGATGGGCCTTGAGGTCGATGTCCCAGCCGGCGTCGCGCAGGGTGGCGAGATCGGCGATGGTGGCCTTGGAACCGGGCAGGATGACGAGGGCTGCATCGCCCGGAATGGGCTCGCCGGGTCGCACGAACACGACATCGACGCCCGGCTCCTGACGCAGCGGATCGACATCGTCGAAGTTGGCGAGGTGCGGATAGGCCAGCACGACGACCTTCACAGCACCGCCTGGCGCACTGCGGCCGGGCAGGCTGAGCGCGTCCTCCGCGGGCAGCCTGATGGCGTCGGGGAAGTAGGGCACGAGGCCGAGCGCCGGCCAGCCGGTCTGGTTCGCGATCCGCTTCATGCCATCGACGAACAGGCTTGGATCGCCGCGGAAGCGGTTGACGATGAAGCCGACGATCATCGCGGCGTCTTGCGGATCGATCACGGCCCTGGTGCCGACCAGGCTCGCGATGACGCCGCGGTCGATGTCGCCTACCAGCACGACCGGCACGTCCGCGGCTCGCGCGAAGCCCATGTTGGCGATGTCGTCGGCGCGCAGGTTGACCTCGGATGCAGAACCCGCGCCCTCGACCAGCACGAGATCGGCTTCGGCGGCGAGACGGCCGAAACTGTCCATTACGGCATCGAGCAGGCCGGCCTTGATGGCCTGGTAATCGCGCGCCCAGGTGTTGCCCACGACGCGGCCCTGCACGACGAGCTGGGCGCCGACATCGCTCTGGGGCTTCAGCAGGACCGGATTCATGTGAACGCTGACGGCCGCCCGTGCCGCCCGCGCCTGCAGCGCCTGGGCGCGGCCGATCTCGCCGCCCTCGGCCGTCACCGCCGCATTGTTCGACATGTTCTGCGGCTTGAACGGCCGGACCCGCAGGCCCCGCCGGACGAAGACCCGGGCGAGGCCTGCGACCAGCAGCGACTTGCCGACATCGGAGCCGGTCCCCTGGATCATCAGTGCACGTGCTTGCATGGGCCTCCAAAAGAAGGGCAAACTCAGTTTGTAAATTGCATTTCCGGTGCGACTAACCGGTTGGCGGACGAGAACGCAGGAACCTATCTGGAATGAACGTGCGCCCCAAGAAGCGCCTCCAAGGCAGCGACCCGGGAAGGTGATGTCGGTATCGAATCGAATTTTGGGGGCGGTGTCGGCCGGGCTCGTCGCCGCATGGCAGGTGTCGGCCTTCGCCCAGGCGGTGCTCGAGGAGGAGCCACCGAAGTCCTTCGCCGAAGGCTTCATGCAGGGCGTCGGCCTTCCGGTGATCAGCCTCTATCATCTCGCCGCGATGATCGGCATCGGCATCCTGGTCGGTATCGCCGCGCGGGGCATCGTGCCCATCCTGGCGTTCGGACTGGCCGCCATCGCCGGGGTGGCGATACAGCTCAGCCCCTATGACATTCCCGCGGACGGCTTGTTCGCGGCGCTGACGACCATGGTCATCGGCGTCCTGATCCTGCTGCGCCAGCCGCTGAGCCCCATGGTGGCGTCGATCGTGTTCGCCGTCGCGGGACTGGTGCATGGTTACTCCCTGGGCTCCGTACTGGTCGGCGCCGATACCGTGGAGATCGTCGCCTATGTCTCGGGCCTGCTGGTCGCCCAGACTGGGCTGGGCGTGGCATCCTGCGCGATCACCCTGGGCGCAACGAAGTGGCCCGCACAGCGGACTGCGCTGATGATCGCTGGCTGTCTCGTGATGGTGGCGGGCGGAGTCGCCGCCATCGAAGCGGCCGGCCTGATAGGCTGAACGTGGCGCCCCGTCGAAGGGTATGACCATCCTCGTTCTCTCGCTCATTCGGTGGAGTTGATGACGCCTCCGGTTTTCGACGCGGCCTTCCGGGCCGAGTTTCGCCAGCTCGTCCTGTGGCGGCGTGACGTGCGGCGCTTCCGCACCGATCCGGTGGCGCGCGAGCGTATCGACGCCCTGCTGGAAGTGGCCAGCCACGCGCCGTCGGTTGGACTGAGCCAGCCCTGGCGGTTCGTGCATGTCGAGTCGGCGGAACGCCGCCGCGCCGTGGTCGAGAGCTTCACCGTGGCGAATGAGGAAGCACTTGCCGGTTACGGCGGCGAGAAGCATGCGATCTATGCCGGCCTGAAACTGGCGGGCCTCAGGGAAGCGCCTGTCCATCTCGCGGTCTTCTCGGACGACGGCACGCACACCGGCAGCGGCCTCGGCCAGCAGACCATGCCGGAGACGCTGCACTATTCCGTGGTGGCCGCGATCCAGACCTTGTGGCTGGCGGCGCGCGCCGACGGGATCGGCATGGGCTGGGTCTCGATCCTCGATCCGAAGAAAGTGACCCGGGCGCTCGACGTGCCGGCGGGCTGGAACCTCGTCGCCTATCTCTGCCTCGGGTTCCCGGCGGAGGAGCATCTCGATCCCGAACTGGAGCGGCACCACTGGGAAGTGCGCAGCGACATCAGTGACGTCGTCTTCACGCGCTGACGCTTTGACACCCGGTTGGTGCCGGTCATTATTGCGCCTCATGATCGGAGATACCGTGTGACTTCAGGAGATCGGCCGGCAGACCAATCGATCTCCGATGGGGCCTTGTATTTTCTGGCGGCCCTGTGCGGCCTGGCCACCGGCATCGTCGGTGCCGCCTTTCATCTCGTCGTCGATGTTCTGCTTCAGTGGCCGTCGTGGCTGGTCGAGCGTCTCGGTCCTGGCACCCTGACCATCGTCGCGGCGGCAGGGATTGCCGCCATCGCTCTGGTCGCGTCCTTCCTGCTCACACGTCGCATCGCACCCGAGGCGGCCGGCAGTGGCGTCCAGGAGATCGAAGGCGCGATGGAGGGACTGCGCGACGTGCGCTGGCGGCGCGTGCTGCCGGTGAAGTTCGTCGGCGGCGTGCTGGCGCTGTCGTCCGGTCTTGTCGCGGGACGCGAAGGGCCAACCATTCACATGGGCGCGTCGATCGCGCAGGCCGTCTCGGAGCGCATGAAGCTGACGGAGTCAGAGTTGCGCGGCCTGCTGGCGGCAGGCGCCGCGGCCGGCCTGGCGGCTGCCTTCAACGCGCCGCTGGCGGCGATCCTTTTCGTGATCGAGGAGACGCGTAAGCAGTTCCGCTACACGCTGCGCTCCTACACAGCCGTCATCATCGCCTCGGCGGCCAGCGCCATCGGCATGGAGCTGGTGGGCGGCACCGCACCTCAGCTCAAGCTCGACAATGCAGAGATGCCGCTGTCGCTGCTGCCGGCGTTCCTGGTGCTGGGCGTGTTCCTGGGCGGGCTGGGCCTCGTCTTCAACCGCACGCTGCTCTTTCTGCTCGACTGGGTGGCGACCACGTTCCGAAAGGTGCCGTTCGTGCCGGCCCTCGTGGTCGGGGCGGCGATCGGCGCATTGGCCATCGTGCTGCCGCAGGCCGTGGGTGGTGGCGAACTGCTGATTCCCGGCCTCGTCACCGGCAACCTGCCGATCCAGATCCTGCTGCTGCTGTGCCTGCTGCGCTTCGTCGGCGTCATGCTCAGCTATCCGGTGGGCGTTCCGGGCGGCATCTTCGCGCCGCTGCTGACGCTGGCGACAACCGTGGGCCTGATCGCGGCGGCGCTGCTGCAGATGGCCGTGCCGCTACCGCCGCTGGCGGGCGCCGCCTTTGTCATCGCCGCGATGGGCGGACTGTTCTCTGCGTCGATCCGCGCGCCGCTGGTCGGCGTCGTGTTGGCCGCCGAGCTGACCGGCGGCTACGCGCTCATCCTGCCGTTGATCGTGACCTGCGTGACGGCCAATGCCGTCGCGCAGGCCTTGGGCAGCCGGCCGCTCTACGAACTGTTGCTGGAGCGCACCCTGCGGCTCGCCGGAAAAGTGCCGCCGCCGCCCGTCACGACCGGCGTGCCGACGCCGGTCGGCATGGACGACAAACCCTAGGTCGCGGGTGGCAGGAACCAGTCGAGGATCCGTGCGTTCTCGTCGCGCGGATAGGTATGCGACAGGTCGGCGATCTCGCGATAGACGACATCGGCGCCGGCCTGGCTCAGGGCCCGCTCGGCGCCCTGTGCCATTTCCGGGGGAAACATCCAGTCCTGCGTGCCGTGCACGATGTGAACCGGCAGGCCGCGCACGCGGCCCTGGTCGGCGAAGCTCATCAGCATCGGATGGAAGCTCGCGGCGACCGGCGCGAGGTGCGTGAAATGGCAGTCGTCGCGCAGGCCGATGACATAGGTGAAGGTGCCGCCGTCGCTCATGCCGGTCAGGAGCTGGTGCGAGGCGTCGATGTTCCAGTCGTTGGCGACATCGGCCGCCATGCGGTGGATGCGCGGTCCGTCGACCTCCGGCTCCATCAGCGACCATGTGGCGCCGGATGCCGTGGGCGCCAGCACGATGAAACCGCGCGTGCGCGCCTCGCGCACCCAGCTCCACAGGAAGGCGCCGCCGTTGCCGCTGCCGCCATGCAGCGCCACGACGAGCGGCCAGCTTCTCGCCGGATCGTAGTATTCGGGCACGTACAGCGAGAAGGCACCGCGCGTGCCGGAGGGGCCGGCGACATGCATGAAGCCCACGCCCTCGCGCGTCGGATCGGCGGCGGCGAGACGCGCCTGCAGAGCCTCGTCGCTTCGCGCCGGCTGTTCGAGGAAGAAGTTGCCGACGGGTCGAAGAAACGGCGAAAGCGGATAGAGCGCCTCGCAGGCCCGCGGATAGCCGCGCAGGCTGCGATAGGCGGCCACGATCGGCTGTGGCGCTTCGGGAGCGGCAATCAGACCCTGGATCGCCTCGCCGGCGAACACCGCCGCCCGCTCGAGATGATCGCGCACCGGCGCCAGCCGTCCTGGCCAGTCGAGAGCGCGCGAAGCGGCGAGGGCGGGTGCGAGATCGTCGTTGCGGCCGGCCAGGGCTTCGACGACCTGGGCCAGTGTCTGAGGCGAGAGGTGCCGGCCGGCAAACTCGATCGCGTGCAGGGCGCGCAGGGTCGCAGGGACCAGCGCCGAGAGAGTCTCGATGGCAGCCTCGTCGGCCATCAGTCCTTCAGCATCACGGCGTCGAGTTGCGGCTTGCCGCGAATCATGTCGGCCGCTTTCTCGGCGATCATCAGCACCGAGGCGTTGAGGTTGGCGGAGGGCATGGTCGGCATGATCGAGGCATCGACCACGCGCAGGCCTTCGAGCCCGCGTACGCGCAACTGGTCGTCGACGACGGCGGTCGGATCGCTGTCCGGCGCCATGCGGCACGAGCCCATCAGGTGGAAGGTCGTCGTGCCGCGTTCCTTGGCGGCCTGCATGAGATCGGCGTCCGATTGCTTCTCGGCGCCCGGGAATTCCTCACGGTCGTAGTACTTGCTGAGCGCCTTCGAGCCCAGCAGGCGCCGCGCCAGCTTCATGCCGGCCAGCAGCACGCGGCGGTCGCTCTCGGCGCCCAGATAATTCGGCTGAATGACCGGATGCTCGAACGGATCGGCCGAGCGGGCGCGGACATAGCCGATCGAATCGGGCCGCTGCTGCCACGAGGCGATGGTCATGCCGGGGAAATCGTCGAGTGTCGACTGAACGCCCTCCTTGTAGCTCGCCGGCGTGAAGGTGAGCTGCAGGTCGTAATTCTCGATGTTCTCGTCGGACTTCCAGAAGACGTAGATCAGCGTCGGGTTGAGCGTCAGCAGGCCCTTGCGCGTCGTGACGTATTTCAGGATCTCGCCCGCCAGGCGCAGTCCCTTGGAGCGCTCGTTGATGCTCGTGGCGTTCTTCACGCGCGCGACGAAGCGCGGCGCATAGTGGTCGCGCAGGTTCTCGCCGACCCCCGCCAGCTCGTGCTTCACCTCGATGCCGAGCGACTTCAGCAAAGGTCCCGGGCCGATGCCCGAGAGCTGCAGGAGCTGCGGCGAGTTCACCGTGCCGCCGCTCAGGATCACCTCCCTGGCCGCGCGGACTTCCATCGGCGTGCCGGTGCGGCCGCCCTTGCGGTAGCGCACGCCGACAGCGCGCTTGCCCTCGAGCACGATCGACGTCGCCTGCGCATGGGTGCGCACCGTGAGGTTGGGTCGCGACATGGCGGGATGCAGGTAACCGCGGGCGGCGCTGATTCTGCGGCCGTTCTTGATGATGCGCTGGACGTAGCTCACGCCCGCCTGCTTCGTGCCGTTATAGTCGGGGTTGCGCGGGATGCCCTGTTCCACGGCGCCTTCGATGAAGGCCTCGCAAAGGGGATCGCGCCATTCGAGGTCGGTGATGGGCAGGTTGCCCTCGCTGCCGCGGAAGGTCGCGTCGGCGTCGCTCGCCATACGGTGTTCGCTGCGGCGGAAGTAGGGGAGCACGTCGGAATAACCCCAGCCACGATTGCCGCGCTGCGCCCAACCGTCGAAGTCGAGGCGCTGGCCGCGATTGTAGATGTGGCCGTTGATCGAGCTCGATCCGCCGAGGGTCTTGCCGCGCGGCGCGGCGATGGCACGGCCGCCGGTCCATTCGCTGGGCTCGGACTTGTAGAGCCAGTTCACCTTGGGATCGACCAGCGTGTACATGAAGCCGGCCGGGATATGGATGAAGGGATGCCAGTCGCGGGGACCGGCTTCGAGCACGCAGACCGTGACGTTGGGGTCCTCGCTCAACCGGTTGGCCAGTACGCTGCCGGCCGAACCGGCCCCCACGATCACGTAGTCGAAACTCTCCATCCGGTTGCTTTCTTTCTTTCTTCCTGAGCAGGCCTAGGATCGGGATTGACCACCGGATTTGGGCAGGAAGCAATGCTCCATCGCGGGAAAACGTCGGGCCCGCACATCGGCTGAATAGGAGGCCGCGGCCTCGGAGATCTTGCCGCCGAGGTCGGCATAGCGCTTCACGAACCGCGGGGTGAAATCGCTGAACAGGCCGAACACGTCCTCCGACACCAGAATCTGGCCGTCGCAGGCCGGCGAGGCGCCGATGCCGATGGTCGGGATCGGGATCGACGCGGTGATCGCGGCGGCCACCGGCTCCAGCGTGCCTTCCAGCACGACCGCGAAGGCGCCGGCCTCGGCCATCGCCTCGGCATCGCGCGTCACCTGCCGCGCCTCCTCGTCGGATCGGCCGGTCGCCTTGAAGCCGCCGGCCACGTTGACGGCCTGGGGCATCAGCCCGACATGGGCGCAGACCGGGATGCCCCGCTGCACGAGGTAACGCACCGTCTCGGCCATGACCTCGCCGCCCTCGAGCTTCACGCCGCTGGCGCCGGTCTCGGACATGATGCGCGCGGCGCTGTGGAACGCCTGCTCCGGGCTCGCCTGGTAGCTGCCGAAGGGCAGGTCGACGATCACGCAGGCACGGCTCGCGCCGCGCATCACGGCCGAGCCATGGGCGATCATCATGTCGAGCGTGACGGGAAGCGTGCTGTCGAAGCCGTAGAGCACCATGCCCAGCGAATCGCCGACCAGCAGCAGGTCGACATGCGGATCGAGCCAGCGCGCCATCTGCGTGGTGTAGGCGGTAAGGCACACGATCGGCTCGCCGCCCTTGCGGGCACGGATCTGCGGCGTGCTCACTCTCCTGGCTGCAGTGACGGCGCTCATGATCTCCAGACCTTTCGAAAGCCGGCTAGTGGATGACGAACCGCGGCAGCAGCATGCTGATCGACAGGCCGCCGTCGGGACGGTTGGCGGCGCCCGCCTGGCCGCCCAATGCCTCGACGTTGCGCCGCACGATCCACAGGCCGAGGCCCGAATGCTCGACGGCACGGTCGCTGCCTATGCCATCCTCGGGGCGCAAAGAGAAGTAGCGCTGGAAGACGTTGTCGATCTTGTCGGTTTCGATGCCCGGCCCCTCGTCGTCGACCGTCAGTTCCACAGTATCGGCGGAGACGCGCAGCGAAACGGCGATCTTCGAGCCGGCGGGCGAGAAGCTGATGGCGTTCTCCAGCACGTTCTGCAGAACGATCTCCATCATGCCCGCTGCGGTGCGGACAATGGCGCCGCGGTCGAGTTTCACCACGAGGCCGATGTCGCGGGCCGCGAGAATCTCCCGGAAATGCCGTGCCGCATCCTCGACGAGCAGTGCGAGGTCGGTGGGCACGCGCGGCGCGTCGATCAGGTCGGCGGTCCCCATGTCGTGGCGCTGGGCGGCATTCACGAGGTTCAACAGGCGCGCCAGCGAGGAATCGACGATCTCGAGCGCGCGGCGCGCGCGCTGGTCTTCCTCAGGGACTACGCGGCGCACTGGACGCAGCGCTGACTGCACGGCGGCGAGGGGTGTCTTGAAGGAATGCGCATTGTCCTCGGCCGACTGGCGTATCTCACGCGATACGCGGCGCAGCTCGTGTACCAGCCGGTCGAAGTCGCGGGCGACGCCCGCCAGTTCGGGCACGGTGTTGCGCTGAACGAAGGTTGCGTCCGCGGCACGGCCCAGCGCGATCTCGTCGGCGACGTTGCGGAAGCGGCGCAGGCTGAGGCGGATGCCCAGCACCACCAGCACAGCGAGCAAGGCACCGACCAGATAGATCGCCGCGGCGATGCGGACTTCGCGCGTCTGCCAGTAGGGGCGGCCGATCGACGTGTTGAGGAAATCCGAGGCGACATGCGTGGTCGTCAGGATCCAGCAGTTGCCGCGGGCACGGATCGGGATGATCGACGTCAGCAGCTCGACCGTGCCGTCGGCACGGCTGTAGCGCATCTCGTCGGACGCGTTCCAGGCGCAGGCTTCCGACAGGCGCTGCAGGATGCCGCGCTGACCGAGTTCCTCCAGTTCCGCCGTCACCGCCTCCGGCGCCAGCGGTGGGGCCGAAGCGACCAGGAAGAAGCGGCTCGCCGAGCGGGCTGCCGGAGGCTGGAACATCAGCTTGAGCACCGTGCCGCTGCTCGCATACTTCGCGAGGTCGCGGTTGAGGTTCATCGGTTCCGACGGGTCGGTCTCGCGAAGTACCGGGGCGAGCGCCTCGGCGATCAGCGCGCTGCGGTCCTGGATGGCGCGCGTCACCAGGACCTGCATCTGACTGTCGGCGCTCTCGAACTGCCCGTAGAGGACGATGGGCAGCGCCACGAACAGACCGATCAGCACCACCAGCTTCAGCGTGAGCGAGGCGGCGAGGCGGCGCAGCACCGGAACTCGGGCACGTACCGGTTCAGGGTTCGACACGGGAAGCCCCTGTCATCTCGACCGGAGCGCGCAGCGCGAAGTGGAGAGATCTTCTCTCCACCAAAAGCCGTCAAGTGGGTGAGAGAAGGTCTCTCCACTCCGCACCTTCGGTGCTCCGGTCGAGACGACGGGGGCGGCTGCGCTCGTATGGCTTAGACCGGATTCACCGGAGTTCATCCCAGCCTAGTCCTTGCCCCAGCGGTAGCCGAATGACTGGTAGTTCTGGATCTCGGCGAACTCCGGATCGATGGCGCGGAACTTGTTGCGGATGCGCTTGATGCAGGAGCGGACGTTGGTTCGGTAGCCATTCTCACCGCTCCCCGCGATGAAGCCGACATAGTGCATGCAGTCGTAGACGGCGCGGTAGCTCACATAGCTGCCGACATGGGCGGCGAGCGTATGCACGATCTTGAACTCCGTCACCGTCAGGTTGAGGTCGGTTTCATCCCACGAGGCGCGGCTGACCGCGGGCTTCAGCAGCAGGCGACCGCAATGGAAATTGCCCTCGTCGTCCGCGGACATCGGCTTGTCGGCACGGTCGGCGATCAGGCGCAGCCGGCGGGCCAGGATCGGCACGCCGCGCGACTTGTCGACGAAGTCGACGGCGCCGCGATCCAGCGCCAGCTGTTCGTAGTTGGGCTCGCTGTGGCCGGTCAGGAAAACCACCGGCAGGTTGATGCCGGCGCGCTGCAGCCTGGGCAGCAGGTCGATGCCGGAGACGCGCGGCAGGGCCCAGTCGAGGACGATGATCTCGATGTCGCCGGCCGTCTCCAGGAACTCGACCAGGCCGGTGCCGTCGCGGAACGCGGCGACGTCGAAGCCGTAGTCCCCGAGCTCGCCGCTCGCGGCCTCGCGGAAATCGTCATCGTCCTCCACGAAGGCGATGCGGACCCGCCGGCCGCTCTCGACCTCAGCGTCCGGCCGGTATCCGGGACTGGAGCTGGGCCAGGCAGAAGCGTCGTCCTTCGTCTGTGTCGTCATCGCTCTTCACCTTGTACGCGAGGGTTCCGTACTGCTTGGTTTCGACATCCGGATAGAGCTGGATGTCGAGAGTGCACTTGCCGGTGCGGTAGCGCCACTGCTTGCCGGGAGGACGATCCTCCACGCTGGTCGGCGGTCCGAGCAGGGTGCGCAACTCGGACTCGCGATAGCCGGTCAGCACGGGCGCCGGTGACTCGGCCGCCGGCGCGGGTGTGGCCGCAGTATCGGCCGCTGCTGCGGCCGCTACCGGTTTCGCGGGCCGTGCAGCAGCGACCGGCTGCGGTGCGGCCTTGCGCACGGGCGCTGCGGGAGGCGGCGGCTTCGGCGCGGTGAGGCTGGCGAAATCGTCGCGTGCCGCACGCATCACATCGCAGCCGGACAGGAGCAGCAGTCCCAATCCGACGCCGAAGGTCCGTGTTGCCAAAGATCCGATCGTCATCCGCATCCAAGAAAGACCTGATGACAGGCCTAATGAGGCCATGTGGCGGGTTTGCGGCACGATGCCGTGCCAAGAGAGCGCGATTCCCATGGGAACGGCGCTTTCCATCCCTCAGGATTGCGGCGAGTCGTCACTCGGGGCAAGCACGATTTCGGGTAGGGACGCCGCCGTCGTATGGAGAAACCATGGATACCAGCAAGGACATGACCACCCCGCCCGGGACGATTCGCCGTGCCGATTACACGCCGCCGCCGTTCCTGATCGACACCGTCGACCTCGATGTCGAGCTTGGGAAGGAGACGACCAGCGTCGTCGCGCGACTGGCCGTGCGGCGCAATTCGGCGGCGGTATCGCAGCCTGCCGATATGGTCCTCGACGGCAAGAAGATGGAGCTGGTTTCGGTCCAGCTCGACGGCAAGTCTGCGGTTCACGAGGTGACACCGGAGACGCTGACCCTCCGCGGCGTTCCGGACAGCTTCTCGCTCGAAATCAGGACGCGCCTTCGTCCGCAGGAAAATACCGAGCTGACCGGCCTCTATAAGTCGCGCGATCTCTTCTGCACGCAATGCGAGGCCGAGGGCTTCCGCCGCATCACCTATTTCCTCGACCGGCCCGACGTTATGGCGCGCTACACGACGCGCATCGTCGCCGACCGGGCGCTGGCGCCGGTGCTGCTGTCCAACGGCAACCTGGTGGACAGCGGCGTACTCGATGACGGCCGGTACTTCGCCGCTTGGGAAGATCCGTTCCCCAAGCCGTCCTATCTGTTCGCGCTGGTCGCGGGTCCGCTCGAATGCCTCGAGGATTGGTTCACGACGCGCTCAGGCCGCGAGGTGACCTTGCGCATCTTCGTGCGACCCGGCGATGTCGGGCGCTGCGGCCATGCGATGGAGTCGCTCAAGAAGTCGATGAAGTGGGACGAGGAGGTCTACGGCCTCGAATACGACCTCGACACGTTCATGATCGTCGCGATCGACGACTTCAACATGGGCGCGATGGAGAACAAGGGGTTGAACGTCTTCAATTCGAAGCTCGTGCTCGCCAACCCGGAGACCGCCACCGACCTCGACTATCATTCGATCGAGGCCGTCATCGCCCACGAGTATTTCCACAACTGGACCGGCAACCGCGTCACCTGCCGCGACTGGTTTCAGCTCTCGCTCAAGGAAGGGCTGACCGTCTTCCGCGACCAGCAATTCTCGGCCGACATGGGCTCGGCCGCCGATGCGCGCATCGACGATGTCCGCCGA
Source organism: Reyranella sp. (assembly GCA_044377795.1). GTDB lineage: Bacteria > Pseudomonadota > Alphaproteobacteria > Reyranellales > Reyranellaceae > Reyranella. The sequence continues at coordinate 23,654 of JBILYJ010000013.1, forward strand.
CTGCGCGCCAGCCAGTTTCCGGAGGATGCCGGGCCCATGGCCCATCCCGTGCGGCCGGATTCGTACATCGAGATCAACAACTTCTACACCGCGACCGTCTACCAGAAGGGGGCCGAAGTGGTGCGGATGATGCACACGCTGCTGGGGCCGGAGCGTTACCGCAAGGGCATCGACCTCTACTTCCAGCGCCATGACGGTCAGGCGGTCACCTGCGACGACTTCGCCAGCGCCATGGAAGATGCGTCGGGTGTCGATCTCGCGCAATTCCGCCTGTGGTACGCGCAGGCCGGTACGCCGGACGTCAGGGTTGAGGGCCGCTACGACGTGGCCGGCCGGCGCTACACGCTGACGGTCACGCAGAGCCTGCGGCCGACGCCCGGCCAACCCGGGAAGCAGCCGATGCACATCCCGCTCGCCGTCGGGCTGCTCGACGGTGCCGGTCGCGACCTGCCGCTGAAGCTTGCCGGCGAAACGGCGGCGGGCGGCACGACGCGCGTTCTCGACCTGCGCACGCCGCGCGAGGTCTTTGTCTTCGAGGACGTGCCGGAGAAGCCGGTCGCTTCGCTTCTGCGCGGCTTCTCCGCCCCAGTGAAGCTCGACGCGCCACGCGCGGACGACGAGCTGACCTTCCTGATGGCGCACGACAGCGACCCGTTCGCGCGCTGGGAGGCCGGCCAGCAGCTCGGCGCCCGGCTGATCCTGGAGCTCGTCGAGGCGCGCAAGGCCGGCAGGCCCATGGTCGTGCCCGACCATTTCGTCGACGCGATCCGCCGCACGCTCGACGACCAGCGGCTCGACCGCTCCTTCATCGCCGACGCCGTCACGCTGCCCGGCCTCGCCTTCCTCGGCGAACTGATGCCGGAGATCGACATCGAAGGGCTGTGGGCGGCGCAGCAACGCGTTCGTTCGGTTCTGTCCGACCGGCTCGGCGAAAGCTGGTCCTCCGCCTATGACGCAAACCACGCGATCGGTCCCTATCGCTTCATGCCCGGGGAGGTGGGACGCCGGCGCCTGCGCAGCACGGCGCTTTCATATCTCTCGGTCGACAAGGGCGATGCGGCGCGGCAGCGGGCGGTCGCCTATTTCGAGAGCGCCGGCAACATGACGGAATCCATCGCGGGCCTGACCGTGCTGGCGGAACTGGGCGGCGGCGAAGCTGAGGCGGCGCTGGCGGCCTTCTTCGAGCGCTGGAAGGGCGAAGTGCTGGTTCTCGACAAGTGGTTCGGCATCCAGGCCCGCACGCCGACGGAGGGAACGCTTGAGCGCGTGAAGCGCCTCGTCGAGCATCCGTCCTACGACCGCAGGAACCCCAACCGGGTCTATTCGCTGATCGGAGCCTTCGCGTCCGGCAATCCGGTCCAGTTCCATCAGGCTGGAGGCGCCGGCTATCGCTTCCTCGCCGACCAGGTCCTGGCCACCGACAGGCTCAACCCGCAGATCGCGGCCCGCCTGATCGGCCCGCTCGGCTCCTGGCGCCGCTACGACAAGGACCGCCAGGACCTCATGAGGCGCGAACTCGAGCGCATCGTCGCGGAGCCCGGCCTGTCGCGCGACGTCTTCGAGATCGCGTCCAAGAGTCTCGCCTGATCCCTACGGATTCTTTCATCGCAAATGCCACTTGAAAGATTGCCGTAACGGTGCAATTAAGAGGTGTGGGAAGTAGAGACGAGTTCCGGCCGGCGCGTGGGGCGCCGGTTCGGAAAACTTGGGGTCTGGCATATGAATACGAACACGAAGTTCATCGTTTCGGGTGCGGTGGCTGTTGTTCTGTCGATTGCAGCTATTGCCTTTGCACAGACAGCCATGTCCCCTCAGTCGAGCGGTCCGCAGGTTGGCCAACAATCTGCAGCGATCCCGCAGTCTTCGGTGATGCCGGGTGAAGCGACATGTGCGTCGCAGCATCTGGAG
>JBILYJ010000284.1:0-6708 GCA_044377795.1 Reyranella sp.
GCGCCAGCAGGGTGTTGCCATGGGAGATGTAGGTGGTGCGCATGTACTGCCACGCCAGGTGATGCCATTCACGCAGCACGTCGCTCAAGGCCGAACCGACCTCCGATGCCGCTCCCTGGACGTCGCTCGGAGACATGCGCCCGGCCGCACGTTCGCGCAGGTGGGCTACGGCATACTTCAGTTCCGCCTCGGCCTGGTTCTTGGATTCGATGACCCCGATCATGTGGCGGCCGACGACCATGAGTGTGCCCGTGGTCAGGATCGCATACGCCACGGCGGCAACGACCAGATACCCGGGGATGGTGAAGCTCACCCCCAGGACCGTGGCGTCCAGCGCGCCGCCGACATGCCACAGCACGACCACGAACGTCCCGGCCGTCAGTACCGCCGCGAGCAGACCGACGACGAGGTCGATCGGCGCATCGGTCGCCAGCCGCGCATCCTCGGTAATCCGGTACTCCGCGTTCTGGTGCTCGCCGTTTCCCAGTTCGATGTGAAGGTAGTGGCCACCACCCAGCCAGGCGTCGATCAGGTGCCGGCTGACCCAGGCCCGCCACGAGCGCTGAAAGGTCATGCGGCCCCACACGGCAGTCACGGCAAGGCCGATGCTGATCGCGGCGAACAGCGCGAGAAGATGCGTCTGGTGCCAGATCTCGGCGCCGTCGCGGAATTCGAGGGCGTTGAAGAAGTCGCGATTCCAGACATTGAGACGGTACTGCACCAGCAGCTGCAGCACCGTGATCACGACCAGCGTGGCGATCAGGCCCCAGGCGAGCCGGGCCGTCGGACCTTGCCAAAAGTGACGGGCACTCTGCCAGAAGCGGCGAAGCGGGTGACGGGCCGCGATGAGTGACAGGCTGGAGTCAAACACCGGCGCTGCGCCCCCTGCGGGGCTTGACCTCGCGCGCCTGGGCCGCTTGAGCGGGCGGATCGCCAAGAAGGCGATCGAACTCCCGTTTGGAAACGCCATAGCACTCGCACGACCGCTCCCGCAGCCCGCGCCGGTCGAGAATGCTGACGATGCCGCGGCTGTAACGGATCAGGCCGGCCCGCTGCAGCTTTCCCGCTGCCGCCGAAACGCCGGTGCGCTGCACACCCAGCATCATGGCCAGGAACTCCTGGGTCAGCAGGAACTCGTCGGTCTTCATGCGGTCGTGCGTCATCAGCATCCAGCGGCAGCAGCGCTGCTCCAGGGAATGGAAATGATTGCACGCCGCCGACTGCGCGACCTGGTTGAACAGGGCATGCGCGTAGCGCAGCATCACAAGCCGCATCGAGGCGCTGCGCGCCAGTTCGGCGCTGAACAGGGCGGCCCCCATGCGAAGGCCCTCGCCCGGGACCTGCACATAGACGCTGGTCGGTGCGCGGTCGTCGCCCAGCAACAGCGGCAAGCCGACGATGCCCTCGTTTCCGATCGTGCCGACCTCGGCCGCTGCGCCGTTTGCCATGGTGTTGACGAGCGATCCGACCCCGGTTTCGATGAAGTAGACGAAGTCGAGCGGCCGGCGCGCGCGGTAGAGCGACTGCCGGTAAGTGAGGGGGATGCGCTCGAGATGCTGCTCGAGACGCCCGCGATCCCTGGCCGGCAGCAATGCCAGCAACCTGTTGGCGGGAGTCATCGTCGGCCGTTGCCGTGTCATCTGTTGGTCATCTCGATGCGTTGCTCTGGTCACGTGCGCGCTTCGCAGAAAGCAGCCCGCGTCACTCCTCGTCCCGTCTCCGGGACGCCGCTGGCTCTTTCGCTTCTTCTTCGGCCAGCAGCACCGCGAGCTGTACGCGCGTTGCCTGGTCTTTCGTTTCGGCGAGCTGTTTTCGATAGTTCTCGAGATTCTTGCGGCGAATGAACGATTGCATTGCACCACCGTCGGCACCCAGGCCGTGGCACAACTTGCGCTTGCCGGCCGGCAATGTCGAGTCGTCGCTCCCGAGAGCGGTCGTTACGGGTAATGCGTCGCATGTCGTCTTCGGATGAGTGTCTGATATCCGACATTGTGTCTCGACTCCGCGTTGCAATAGGCGCAAGCGTGGCATTGTCCGGGGACAGGATGCGCTGCCTCGTTGCTGGACCCCCGCAACAGCCATTGGCCGAATGCGGGCCGTGGTTGATGGGGATCAACCGGCACTTTATGCAGCCTTGCTAAAGTCACTCGGCTTCAGACGTGCGGAGTGCATCGGGGGAGGTCGGCCACATGGCATTCGAACAATCCCTGTTTTCGAAAGTGTTCACGACCAACGTCGGGCTCCGCAAGGAATCGCCCCGCTCGGTTGCCAGCTATGAGCGAGAGCTCGACGAACGTCGCGGCACGGAAAACCGCTTGCGCGAGACGCTTGCCAGCGAGGAAGCCTTGGTGCGCCAGAAGGACGAATTGATCCACAATCGCGAGGTCCTGAGCATGGAGGCCGATCACCGGCTGCTGAACGGCCTGCAGATGATCGTGAGCCTGCTGTCGATGCAGAGCCGGTCGGAGCCCAATGCCGAAGCCGCGGAGCATCTTTCGACGGCCGCCAAGCGCGTCGCCACACTTGCCCGCGTCCACCGGCGCCTGCACGCGCTCGACGGCGAGAAGACCGTGGCCTTCAAGCGGTTCCTTCAGGAGCTATGCGTCGAGTACGGGTCGATGCTTGCGTCGGAGGACCGCCGCAAGCAGACGATCGTCGTCGAGGGCTGCGACGCAAGCCTGCCGGCCAGGACCGCGGTGCCGCTCAGCCTGATCGTGAACGAGCTGATCACCAACGCCGCGAAGCATGGCGTAGGCGTCATCACCGTGCGGCTGGAGGAGCCGCCAGAGGGCGGGCATCTTCTGTCGGTTTGCGACGAGGGCCCGCCGCTGCCCGAAGGCTTCGATCCGGCCGCGTCCAAGGGTCTTGGCATGCAGATCGTGCAGGCGCTGGTCGAACAGATCGGCGGGGCGCTTCGGGTCGGCCGCTGTATGCACTGTGGGGGCCCCGAGTTCGCCGTGGCCTTCGCCTAGACACCTCGGCAGAGTGGCCACCTCATCCGGAGAGGCTGGCGGGAAATGAATTGAATCGACCCAAGCCCTTACCTCATCCTGAGAGGCTGGCCGGAAATGAATTGAATCAATTCAAGCACTTACCTCATCCTGAGGAGCGCCGCGAAGCGGCGCGTCTCGAAGGATGGGCAACAAACGTGGTGCTCGTTCCCACCCTTCGAGACGCATCGCTGCGCGATGCTCCTCAGGGTGAGGTTATCGGGGCTGTTCATAGTCTCTTGTTTTAGCTGAATTCATTTCGAGTCAGACTCTGAGGAGCGCCGCCCCGCGGCGCGTCTCGAAGGATGGGCAACAGGCAAGGTGCACGTTCCCACCCTTCGAGACGCATCGCTGCGCGATGCTCCTCAGGGTGAGGTCATAGGGGCTGTTCATAGCCTGTTGTTTTGGCTGCATTCATTTCGAGTCAGACTCTTGGGAAACAGCACCATGTCCGTCGGTATCATTCCGCTCATCCTCCAGAGCGATCTGCGGCAAAGCACGTGACCAGGTTACGCTTGCATCGCGAGAATCATCTCGTCCAACGGATCGGCTGGCTGCGTGCGGCTGTGCTGGGGGCCAACGACGGCATCGTCTCGACGGCAAGCCTGATCGTGGGCGTGGCGGCGGCCGCCACGACTCCGGATGACGTGCTGATCGCGGGCGTTGCAGGCCTCGTGGCCGGCGCCATGTCGATGGCGGCCGGGGAGTATGTCTCGGTGAGCTCGCAAGCCGATACGGAGAAGGCCGACCTCGCGCGCGAAGGAGCCGAACTCGCGGCCAGTCCCGAGTTCGAACGCGACGAGTTGACCGAGATCTACGTCGGGCGCGGAGTCGAGCCGGAACTGGCGCGCCGGGTAGCCGAGCAGTTGATGGCCAAGGGTGCCCTGGCGGCCCACGCGCGCGACGAACTCGGAATTTCCGACACCACCACGGCCCGCCCGCTGCAGGCCGCCTTGACCTCGGCTGCAACCTTCGCGGTCGGTGCGGCCATGCCGCTGCTCATGGTCGTGCTTGCTCCGGCGGCCTGGCTGGTGGTCGCTGTCAGCGTCGCCTCGCTGGTCTTTCTCGCGTTTCTGGGCGCCATCGGCGCGCGCGCGGGTGGCGCCGACATCTGGCGCGCCACGGTTCGCGTCACGTTCTGGGGCGCGCTCGCCATGGCGCTGACCGCCGGCATCGGCCGACTGTTCGGCACGGTCGTCTGATTTTCTAGGCGGCTGCCGGAACCGCGTCGGCCGGTACGATCTGGCCGTCGACCAGTTCGATGGTGCGGTCGCAGCCGCGCGCGATCTCCAGGCTGTGGGTGACGATCAGGAAGCTGGTGCCGCTCTTGCGGTTGACCTCGCGCATCATCTCGAAGACCCCCTCGGCGGACTTGGTATCGAGGTTTCCCGTCGGCTCGTCGGCCAGCACCAGCGCCGGCTCCATGGCCAGCGCCCGCGCCACGGCAACGCGCTGCTGCTGGCCGCCCGACAGGGCATTGGCGGGATGATGCTGCCATTGCTCCAGCCCGAGGGCGGTGAGCAGGTCGAGGGCGCGCTTCTTCATGGCCGCGTCGGGGAAGCCGCGCTCCACCAGCAGGGGCATCATCACGTTCTCCAGGGCGGTGAAGGCCGTGATCAGGAGATGATGCTGGAAGACGAAGCCGATGCTGCGGCCGCGCAGGCGGGTGAGAGCCCGGTCGTCGAGCGAGCCGGTTTCGTGTCCCTCGACGAACAGGTTCCCCGAGGTCGGCCGGTCGAGCAGGCCCATGATGTTCAGCAGCGTGCTCTTGCCCGAGCCGGATGGTCCGATCAGGGCCGCGAACTCGCCGCGACCCAACGTCAGGTCGATGCCATGCAGGATCTCCGTCTCGTTCGGACGGCCGACATTGTAGGACTTCCGCACCTTCTCCAGGCGCAGGACCTCGTCAGCCACGGATCGCTACCACCGGGTCGAGGCGGGACGCGCGCAGCGCCGGCGCCATCGCCGCCAGCACGCCGGTCAGCGTCGCGAGAAGGGCGGCGGCGACGAACAGCGAGCGTTCGAGGACGAGGGGAATCAGTTCACTCCCGTCGGCCTGGCGCACATGGTCGTGGAAGACGAGCAAACCGCCGGCACCGAGAGCCGAGCCGACGACGGCACCGACCAGGCCGATCAGCGCACCCTGGATGAGGAAGATCCGCAGGGTCTGGCCGCGCGACGTGCCCATCGCCCGCAGGATACCGATATCCTTGGAGCGCTGGATGACCGACACGACGAGGACGCTGGCGATGCCGAGCGCCACCGATAGCGCCACGAACAGGCGGATCACGGTGCTCGACAGGCTCTGCGCCTGCACCGCCGAGAAGAATTGCGCGTTGGTGGCGATCCAGCTGTACGCGGCGGCGCCGGTCATCTGCTGGAGGCGGCGGGCGACGGTCTCGGCGGCATAGACGTCGGCAATGGTGAGTTCGATGCTGGTCACGCCGCCGATCAGATCGAGCAGGCTCTGGGCGGTGCGCAGGGGAACGTAGACGTAGCGTTCGTTCACTTGCCGATTCCCGAGATCGAATATGCCGGTGACGGTGAGCGCTCCGCTGGTCCGCGCGCCCGCCGTGAGCGTCAGGCGGTCGCCCACGCCGATGCCGAGATAGCGGGCGAGTTCGGTGCCGATGACGATGTCCTGGCTGCTGAGACGCACGGTGCCTGCCACGATGTTGTCCGGCAGCCGGACGATGCGGAAATAGCTGTCGGGCTCGATGCCGGCGATGCTGACGGCGCGGGTCGCGTCGCCGCGCACGGCGAGCGCCGATCCGGCGGCGACCGGCGACACCGCAACGATGGCGGGGTCGTCCTGCAGCACCCGCACGAGCGCCTGCCACTGGTCGATCGACCGGACGCGCTGCAGGGGCATCTGCACGATCGCCAGTTCGAGATCATCGCCGCCCAGTCTCAACGGTCGGGCGATCTCGTCGCGCGGCTGCAGCGTGATGTGTGCCTGGGCGCTCAGGACCCGCTTGGTGAGATTGGCCTGCAAGCCGGTCAGCAACGCCGACATGAAGACGATCACGGCAATACCCACCGAAACGCCCGATATGATGAACAGCGTCTGCATGCGGCCCTCGCGCAGGAAGCGAAGCGCAGCGATCCATTCGAACGGCATCCATCTATTCATGCGCGGCCGCCCGCATCCGCTGGCCGTCGGCAACGGCGGCATCCGGCCCGATCACGCGATCTCCCGGTGAGAGGCCTTCGGCGATCTCGATCACCCTGGCGCCGCGCAGTCCGATCTTCACGGCCTGACGTCGCGCGCGGCCGGCATCGAACTTGAGCACCCAGGGTGCTGCGCCCTCGAGGTCACGCACGAAACGCAGCGGCAGGACCACGGCATCCTTCTTGCGCGCCACCTCGATATCGACCGAGACGGTCATGTCCTCGCGCAGGTAGGCGGGCGCGTCGGCTGGCGCCACTCGGAGTTTCACCTCCATCGACCCGCGCTGAAGGTTCACGGCAGGGCTGACGTAGACGACCTCGGCGGGAAAGACCTTGTCCGGATAGGCCTCCGCCGATGCCAGCGCCTTGTTCGCCAGGGCAATCAGGCTGAGGTTCTTTTCGTCGATCTGCACCACCAGTTGAATCTCGCCGGCCGGCGAGAGGTTCATCAGTATGTGTCCGGGCTGGACGAGGTCGCCGCGCTCCACGTCACGGAAGATCAGGGTGCCGTCGCGGGGGGCCAGGATCCGCGCATAGGACAGCCGCA
>JBILYJ010000285.1:0-6701 GCA_044377795.1 Reyranella sp.
CAGCAGCTCGTAATACTCGAGATGGAGCACGACGTAGAAGGCGACGCGGGCGTTGCGCGGCCAGTTGAGCTTGGGCCGTTTCGGATAGGGGGCGTAGTCGTACCAGGGATTGTCCATCCCGGCGGGCAGCGGCGGCGGGTTCTTGGGAACGGTGCTCATGTCACGCCTCCTTCCCGAGATGCTGCTGGTAGGGTTTCAGCCCGTTGGCGACATACCAGTCGAGGATCTCCTCGGCGGTGCAGACCCAGGCATCCTTGTGCTGGCGGATGTAGGACAGCGCGCGGTCGAGATGCTTCAGCCGGTGCGGCGCCCCCATCATGTAGGGATGCAGCGCGAGGCACATGACGCGGCCGTTCTCGCCGCCCTCGCGATAGACCGTGTCGAAATGGTCGATGATCATCTGGGCGAATTCCTCGGCCTCGACCGGCTGGCGGTAGATCATCGCGTCGTTGAGATCCATCGAGTAGGGGACGTGGATCAGCGGGCCGTGCCTGGTGGCGAGCGGCGTCGGCTGGTCGTCATGATAGAAGTCGCAGAAGTATTCGAGGCCGGCCTGCTTCACGAGGTCGGGCGTGTTCAGCGTGTTGGACACGGCTGGCGAGAACCAGCCGCGCAGCTTGCGGCCGGTGAGCCGCAGATGCGTCGCCTTGCTGTGCTCGATGACCTCGAGCTCCTCCTGTTCGCTGTAGCCCCAGTGATAGCGCGTGTTGAAGTAGCCGTGGCTCATGTATTCCCAGCGGCGCGCCTCCATGGCCTCGAGGATCTCGGGATACATCTCGATCACCGACATCGAGAGCGAGACGGTGCAGCGGATGCTGTGCTTGTCCAGCACCTCGAACATGCGCCACAGCCCGACCCGGTTGCCATAGTCGCGGCCGCCATAGCCCAGGACGTCGGGATGCGGCATGCGCGGCCACGGGTTGCGCACGCGGACCTCGGCCGGGAGGTATTCGTAGTGCTCGATGTTGGGACAGACCCAGACCGCGACCCTCGCATTGTTGGGCCAGGAAAGCTTCGGCCGTTCGACGATGGGGGAATAGCCGAAACGATAGGGGTCCATCCGGGGACTTTCTTTCTTGGGTTGGCATGCGGAGTGCAACACGTGTTGCGTTGCACTTCAACGCCCAGCATCCTGTTCGCATGGCGGATAACGTTCGGTTCACCCTCAACGACACGCAAGTGGAGATCGTCGGCGTTCCGCCGATGACGACCCTGCTCGACTGGCTGCGCGACCATCGCGGGCTGCGCGGGACCAAGGAGGGCTGCGCGGAAGGCGATTGCGGCGCCTGCACCGTGGTGCTGGAACGCGAGGGCCGCCGCGACGCGGTCAATTCCTGCATCGTCCTGCTGGGCCAGCTCGACGGCCAGTCGGTCCGCACGGTCGAAGGGCTGAGGGGCGTCGACGGCGGGCCGCACCCGGTCCAGACCGCGATGGCCGAGGCCGATGCCACGCAATGCGGCTTCTGCACGCCGGGCTTCGTCATGTCGGCGCTGGCCCATGCGACCAACGGCGGAACCTCCGACGCCGAAGCGATCCACGAGGCCCTGGCCGGCAATCTCTGCCGCTGCACCGGCTACCGGCCGATCGTCGAGGCGATGACGCGGATCGCCGGTCTTGCCGTCGAGCCGCCGCCCGCACCCTCTCCCGTAGCGCCGCGAACGGGGGCGCTCGCCTTCGACGGAGCCTTCTTCGCGCCGCGCAGCCTCAAGGAACTCCTGGCCCTGCGTGCCGCCCATCCCGAGGCGCTGCTGCTGGCCGGTGGCACCGATCTCGGCCTGCAGGCCAGCCGCGAGCGCAAGCCGCCGAAGGCCGTGATCTACCTCATGCATGTGCCCGAGTTGGCGGCGATCTCTGCGACCGCAGACAAGATCACGATCGGCGCCGCGGCGACCTACACCGATGCGGCACCGACCCTGATCGAGGCCTTTCCCGCGGTGCGCGCCTATCTTTCGCGGCTGGGGTCGCGGCAGATCCGCAACATGGGCACGATCGGCGGCAATATCGGCACGGCCTCGCCGATCGGCGACATGCCGCCGGTGCTGCTGGCGCTGGAAGCCAGCCTGACGCTGGTCTCGCAGCGGGGCGCGCGCGAGATCCTGCTGGACGATTTCTTCCTCGACTATCGCAGGACGGCGCTGGCGCCCGACGAGATCATCCTGAGCCTCTCGATGCCGCGCCTGTGGGAGGGCGAGACCTTCCACTGCGACAAGGTGAGCAAGCGCCGCGACCAGGACATCTCGACCGTCGCCGGCGCCTACCGCGTGCGCATCCGCAACGGCAGGATCGAGGATGCGCGGCTGGCGTTTGGCGGCATGGCGGCAACCCCGCGCCGGGCCCCTGCGGCCGAGGCGGCCTTGCTGAAGGACGGCTTTGCGGCCGCGATCGCCGCCATCGAGACGGACTTCAAGCCGCTCGACGACTGGCGCGGCTCGGCCGCCTATCGCCGGCAGGTCGCGGCCAACCTGCTGCGGCGGCTGGAACTCCGCCTCGCCGAGCCGGGGCGCGTGCTGGAGGTCGAGGCGCTGTGAGCGGCAAGATCCATACGGCGCAGCGTCACGACAGCGCGCTGAAGCACGTCACCGGGCAGGCCCTGTATATCGACGACATGCCCGAGCCGCCGGGCGCGCTGCATGCTGCCCTGGTGCTGAGCAAGGTGGCCTGCGGACGACTCGTGAAGACCGATTTCTCCGCAGCGGCGGCGATGCCGGGCGTGGTGGCGGTGCTGGGCCCCCAGGACATTCCCGGCCGCAACGACATCGCGGCCATTGGCAAGAACGAGCCGCTGTTCGCCGTCGACCGTATCGAGTTCGCGGGCCAGACCCTGGCGATGGTCGTCGCGGAGAGCCTCGATGCCGCGCGGGCGGCCGCCGAAAAGGTCGTGGTGGAGGTCGAGGCCGAGGAGCCGGTCCTCGACATCGCGACGGCACTGGCCCGCGAATCCTATGTGCAGGCGCCGGCCACGATCCTGCGCGGCGATCCGGAGACGGCGCTGGCTGGCGCGCCGCATCGGCTCACGGCCGAATTCAGCGTCGGCGGGCAGGAGCATTTCTATCTCGAAGGCCAGATCGCCTTTGCGCTACCCGGCGAGGATGGCGACATCACCGTCCATTCCTCGACCCAGCATCCGACCGAGGTCCAGCATGTCTGCGCCCGGCTGTTGGGCTGCGACTTCAACCGTGTGACGGCGGTGGTGCGGCGCCTGGGTGGCGGCTTCGGCGGCAAGGAGAGCAACGCCTCCTGGGTCGCGGCCGCGGCGGCCGTCGCGGCGAACCATACCGGCCGGCCGGTGAAGCTTCGCTTGCCGCGCGAGGTCGACATGCTGACGACCGGCAAGCGACACGGCTTCGACTATCGCTACACGGTGGGCTTCGACGGCGAGGGCCGCGTGCTTGCGCTCGACGCCGTGCTGGCGGCCGATGCCGGCTGGAGTCTCGACATGACACCCGGTGTCGTGACGCGGGCGCTCACCCATACGGACAATGCCTACTGGATCCCGCACTTCCGGGCCGTCGGCTATGCCTGCCGCACCAACAAGCAGTCGAACACGGCGTTCCGCGGCTTCGGCGGGCCGCAGGGCGTCGTGGTGATGGAGGATGCGCTCGACCGGATCGCGCTTCATCTCGGGCGCGATCCCGTCGAGGTACGCGCGCTCAACTTCTATGCCGAGGGCCGGGACGAAACGCCCTACGGCCAGATGGTCGACGAGAACCACCTGGAGCGCTGCTGGGCCGAAGTGAAGACCGGCGGCGAGATCGAGCGGCGGCGCGCCGAGATCGATGCCTTCAACGCGGCCAACCCGGTGCTGAAGCGCGGGCTGGGGCTCTTCCCGCTGAAGTTCGGCATCTCCTTCAATCTGCCGCACATGAACCAGGCCGGCGCGCTGGTGCATGTCTATACCGACGGCTCGATCCGCCTGAACCATGGCGGCACCGAGATGGGGCAGGGGCTGTTCATCAAGGTGGCCCAGGTGGTGGCCGAGGTGTTCCAGGTCGATGTCGACCGAATCCGGCCGTCGGCCACCTCAACCGCCGAGGTGCCCAACACCTCGCCGACCGCGGCCTCGACGGGCTCGGACCTCAACGGCTGGGCGGCCTGGGACGCGGCAAACACGATTCGTAGCCGCATGGTGGCCTTTGCCGCCGAGCATTTCGGCGTGGCCGAAGCCGACATCGAATTCGCCGATGGCAACGTGCGCATCGCCAGGCCCGGCAGCAACCAGGTGCTGAGCTTTGGCGAGCTCGCGAAACTCTGCTGGCTCGGCCGCGTCTCGCTGTCCTCGACCGGGTACTACAAGACGCCGAAGATCCATTGGGATCCCGTCTCGATGCATGGCCGGCCGTTCTTCTATTTCTCCTTCGGCGCTGCGATGGCGGAAGTGGCGATCGACACGCTGACCGGCGAAAGCCGCGTGCTGCGCGCCGACCTCGTCCAGGATTGCGGCCAGTCGCTCAATCCCGCCATCGACCTCGGGCAGATCGAGGGCGCCTTCGTTCAGGGACAGGGCTGGTTCACCTGCGAGGAACTTTGGTGGGACGCCAAGGGCAGGCTGCGCACGGCGGGACCGTCGACCTACAAGATCCCGGGCAGCCGCGACGTGCCGCCGGTGTTCAACGTCCGTCTGCTCGACAACGCGCCGTCGCGCGAAGCGACGATCTTCCGCTCCAAGGCGGTCGGTGAGCCGCCACTGATGCTGGCGACCGCCGTCTGGACCGCGCTCAAGGACGCGATCGGCGCGGCGGGCAACGCCAAGGTGCCGGTACGCCTCGACGCGCCGGCTACGCCCGAGCGCGTGCTCGCGGCGGTCGAGCAGGTTCGGCGGGAGACCCGAACAGCCGCTCCATGAGCTGGACCAGCGTGCGGTCCATCTCGCGGCGCGCGGCCTTTTCGTCTTTGGCTTCGGCGATCCACAAGGCGGCTTCGTTGAAGGCGCCGGAGAGAAGAAACGTGACCGGCTCGACGCCGAGGCCTGGATTGGGACGTGCCGCCAGCACCGCGGCCACACCCTCGCGCAGCGAGCGCACGCCATGCGGCGCATCGATCTCGCGCCAGCGATGCCAGCCCAGCACGGCAGGCGCATCGATCAGGTAGATGCGGCGCACGGCGGGATCGAGACAGGCATCGAGGAAGGCGCGCGTGCCCTCGATCAGCGCCTGCAGGGGATCGCCCAATGGCTCCGCCCTCTTGTCGATCGCCGCCGCGATCTCGCGCGCCACCTCCTCGACGATGGCCTCGAACACCGCACGCTTGTCCTTGAAGTGATAGTAGAGTGCGCCGCGCGTCACCTCGGCCCGCTGCACGATCTCCTCGGTCGCCGCGGCGTCGTAGCCGGAGGCGGCGAAGATCAGCCGCGCCTCTCGCAACAACGTCGCGCGCGTGACGGCCAGCCGCTCCGCCTGCGTTCGCGGTCTTGACATACATACATCCTGTATCTAAATGGCCGACATACTGATTGTAGGTAAATAACCACAGTGGAGAGGGCAATGCAGCTCAGGGAGTTCTACACCGTGCTCTGTACCGACGACGTCGCCGGCACCGCTTTATTCTGGGAAAAGCATTTCGGTTTCCGCCGCGCCTTCGATGCCGACTGGTACGTCCATCTGACCAGCACGGTCCCGGCCAAGGCGAACATCGCCATCCTCGACTATCGCCATGAGACGATCCCCGCGCCGTTCCGCAAGAAGGCGTCGGGCGTGCTGGTGAACGTCGAGGTCGACGATGTCGATGCGCTCTATGCCAGGGCGCAGGCGGCGGGGCTGAAGATCCACCTGCCGCTGCGCGACGAGCCTTTCGGCCAGCGGCACTTCATCACCGAGGATCCCAACGGCATCGCCATCGACGTGATCAAGCCGATCCCGCCCAGCGCCGAGTTCGCCCAGCAATACGCGCCGGACTCGCTGCCTCGCTGATCGATGGATATGGTGTCGCCCGATTTTGAAGCTTTCGGGAGGACAAGATGGACGTACGTATGGATGGCCGCGTGGCCGTGATCACCGGTGCGAGCACCGGCCTGGGCCTCGCCATGGCCAAGGAATTCGCGGCGTCGGGCGCATCGGTTGCGCTGCTGGCGCGCAAGCAGGACGCGCTGGCTGCCGCCAAGGCCGAGGTCCAGAAGGCGGCGGGCAAGGCCAACATCAAGATCGAGGCCTATTCCTGCGACGTCGCGAAGGCCGCGCCGATCGCCGACACGTTCAAGAAGATCGAGGCCGAGTTCGGCAAGGTCGACATCGTCGTCAACAATGCCGGCATCAGCCACGCCAAGTCGTTCGAGACCGTGACCGACGAGGACTGGCAGGGCGATCTCGACCTCAAGCTGTTCGCCGCCATCCGTCTCAGCCGCGCGGCGATCCCCGGCATGCGCGAGCGCAAGTGGGGCCGCATCGTCAACGTGCTGAACATCGGCGCCAAGGCGCCGACCGCCAATTCGACGCCGACCAGCGTCAGCCGCGCGGCGGGCCTCGCGCTCACCAAGGCGATGAGCCAGGAACTGGCCAAGGACAATATCCTCGTGAATGCCATGCTGGTCGGCCTGATCGAGAGCGACCAGTGGGCGCGCCGCCACAAGACCGCGGCCGGCGAGGGCAAGACCTACGAGGAGTTCCTGGCCGGCATGGCCAAGGGCCGCATCCCGCTCGGCCGCATGGGCAAGGCCGAGGAATTCGCCCGCATGGCCTGCTTCCTCTGCTCCGATGCCGGCTCCTTC
>JBILYJ010000286.1:0-6695 GCA_044377795.1 Reyranella sp.
GCATATCAAGGGCTCCGACGTGGTGATCGACATCGACCTCGGCATCGGCCGCGGTCGCGCCACCGTCTGGACCTGCGATCTCACGCACGGCTACATCGACATCAACGGCAGCTACCGCTCCTGATGGGCGGCTTCGACGACGAGTGTCCGGGCGGACCGCCGCCGCTCGGCGAGCGGCCGCTCGTGCTGGTGGCGGCCGTCGCGCTGGTCGATGTCGACAGCCGCGTCCTCATTGCCCAGCGCCCGGCCGGCAAGTCGATGGCCGGCCTCTGGGAATTTCCCGGCGGCAAGGTCGAACCCGGCGAGACGCCGGAGCAGGCGCTGGTCCGCGAGCTGCATGAGGAGCTGGGCATCGAGACGGCGACGAGCTGCCTCGCACCGATCGCCTTCGCCAGCCATGGTTACGAGACGTTCCACCTGCTGATGCCGGTCTTCGCCTGCCGCAAATGGAACGGCACGCCGCAGGCGCGCGAGGGCCAGGCCCTGAAATGGGTCGCGCCCATGGAACTCACGAGATACCCGATGCCGCCCGCCGACCTGCCGCTGGTCGGCCTGCTGCGCGATTTGCTCTGAGCTTTCATGTCCCTCTACCCCGCCAGGGGGAGAGGAGTCTGAAGGTCAGCGCTGCTCAATCGCCCGCAGCGGTGCGCCCTCGCGCCAGCCCAGCAGGTCACGGAAGATCAGCGCCTGCGCGGTCGCGGCCACCGCGGTGCCGGCATAGGAGACGAGGATGGCCGCGGTCCAGGTGATCACGGCCGCCGATTCGCCGGCGCCCAGCACGCCGCGCGCCAGGCTGAGCACGACCAGGGTCGCCATGGTGGTGGCGAGCGCGCTCGTGAAGAAGATCAGGAACAGCACGCCGATGATCGTCCAGGCGTTGCCGCGGCTGTGGGCCCATGAGAGCCGCGGCGAGAAGGGCTCGTCGACCGAGGTCGCAGCGAGCCCATAGCTGACGCGCAGCGCCAGTATGATCGATACGGTGAACCCCGCACCGATGGGCGCGGCCAGCGCCTGCCGGCGCGCGACCTCGGGGTCGACGGCGGCGCCGGCGGCCAGCATTTCCGGATCGATAGAGCCCAGGGCCAGCACGAAGGCCGCGAGCAGCACGAAGGTGAGGCCGCCGATCTTGATCAGGTGGAGCAGGAAGGCGGTCTCGCGCGGCGACCAGCCGAGCCCGGGCAACCGGCCGACACGGTTGGGCCCGAGCAGCACGACGCGCTGCCAGGCCACCATGAACATGACCGTCGGAATCATGTCGGCGGCCTTCTCGATCAGCATCGGCATCAGCGAGTCGCGGCTCATCGTCGATCCCAGCAGCCGGATGACGAGCGAGGCGATCCACGGAATGGTCACGAGATGGAAGAACAGGCTGAAATTGGCGAAGACGAAGCCGAAGCTTTGGGCCACCAGGCCGCCAAACGAGAGTTTTACCGCAGGCACTGTCTAGCTCCGTTCCACTTTTTCGCCGGCACTCAGTTCCGAAGTCCCCAGCGCGTCGGCCAGCCGTTGTGCCGCGCTGCCGGGCTTGAGCGCCTTGGGCTGCGAGGCGTGTGGCGACCAGCCGTGCAGGAACAGGACCTCGAAGCTCGCGATCACCCGGCCACCCGGCCGGGCGAACCGTTCGGCGTAGAGTTCGGCGGCGCGCAGCAGCACGGCGCGCCCGGTCATGCCGCGGCGCCGGCCGACCACGAGGTTGCTCTCGCCCATGGCGCGGAGGTCGCGCATCAGCGCCAGGGCGCTCTCATACTCGACCTCGATCGTCTCGCTGTCCGCCACCGGCAGGGCGAAGCCTGCCCGCTGCAGCAGGCCCGCGGCATCGCGCAGGTCGGCGAAGGGCGAGACGCGCGGACTCAATCCGCCGTCGATCTCGCTTTCCGCGGCGGCAAGCGCCTGGCGAAGCTGCCACAGCGTGGCGCCGCCCAGCAGGGCGCCGAGGAACAGCCCGTCGGGCTTCAGGATGCGCGCAATCTGTATCAAGGCGCCGGGGAGGTCGTTGACCCAGTGGAGGTCCATGGCGCTAAGCACCAGGTCGAAGCGCCCGGCCGCGAAGGGCAGGAACTCCTCGTCGGCAACGACGGCCGGTCCGCGCGCGCGCGCCGCGAAGCCACGGCCGAGATCGGCGCGCACCAGCTGTCCGACCATCGGGCGCCCGCCCAAGGCATTCGCCACCTCGTCGCCATGGCTGCCGAGATCGAGGCCGAGGGGAAAGGTGCGGCGCACGCCGCCCAGCCGGTCGACCAGCCGTTCGGCGATCTCGCGCTTCAGGAAGTCGTGACGCTCCCAGTCGCGGGCCGCGCGCTCGCGGCGCTGGCGCAGGGCGGTGCGGTCGAACACCAGCAGGGGATCGAGGCTCGTCACAGTGGCTATGTAGGGAAAAAGCAGGGCGGCGGGTAGGGGAACGCCATCCTGTGGGCGCATTTGCCCGCCCCAATCCATCGCATGTCGCCGGGGGGCATGAGCAGAGCCGTTTCAGGGCTGGGTCGGGCGGTGCTCGACGCCGTGTTGCCCCCGCTCTGTCTCGGCTGCAACGAGATCGTCAGCGCGCCCGGATCGCTGTGCGCGAGCTGCTGGCAGGGCTTTTCCTTCATTTCCGCTCCGCACTGCGCCTGCTGCGGCACGCCTTTCGCGGAGGATCTGGGGCCTGAGGCGCTCTGCGCCGGCTGCCTCGTCCGTCGTCCGCGCTACCACCGCGCCCGTGCCGCCCTGGTCTATGACGATCAGAGCCGCCGGCTCGTCCTGCCCTTCAAGCACGGGGACCGCACGGACATCGCGCGGGCCTGCGGCGGCTGGATGGCGCGGGCGGGCCCCGATCTTCTCGCATCGGCCGACCTCGTGGCGCCGGTGCCGCTTCATTGGCGGCGGCTGTTCATGCGCCGCTACAATCAGGCGCAGCTTCTGGCGCGTATCGTCGTGCGGACGGCGGCGCGCGACCGGGATCTGCAGCTGGCGCCCGACCTGCTGCGCCGACAGCGCTGGACCGGGTCGCAAGCCGGCCTCAGGGCGAAGGAGCGGCGGCGCAATGTGCGCGAGGCCTTCGACGTCCACCCGAAATGGCGGCCGCTCGTGGCCGGCAAGACCGTCCTTCTGGTCGACGACGTGCTAACGACCGGGGCGACGGTCGAGGCCTGCGCGCGCGCGCTGCAACGTGCCGGCGTCCCGAGGGTTGATGTCCTGACACTGGCGCGGGTCGTCCGGCCGGCGTTATAGTTTCGACGAAGAGGTTCACGCATGGCCAAGATCGAAATCTACACCACGCCGTTCTGCGGCTACTGCGCTCGGGCCAAGAGCCTGCTCGACAGCAAGGGCGCCGAGTACGAAGAGACCGACGTGATGATGGACGACAAGAAGCGTACCGAAATGCGCGCGCGTGCCAATCGCACGACGGTGCCGCAGATTTTCATCAACGGGCAGCATATCGGCGGGTCCGACGATCTCGCCGCGCTCGAACAGGCGGGCAAGCTCGACGCGCTGCTCGCGCAGCCGGGCTGAGGGACTTCCATCATGACCGCGTTCAAGGCCGGCCTGATCCAGACCAACGTCAGCAACGACATGGCCGAGAACGTGGCCTCCCTGCGCGAGCAGGCGAAGCTCGCGCGTGACGCCGGCGCGGACTTCCTCATGACGCCGGAGAATACCGGCCTGATCGGCGCCAACCGGACCGAGACGCTGGCCAAGGCGCAGACCGAGGAAGAGCACGCGATGCTCGCGGCCTGCCGCGCGGCGGCTCGGGACACTGGCGCGTGGTTCCTGCTGGGCTCGATCCATGTGCGCGTGCCGGGCGAAGAGCAGATCCGCAACCGCTCCTACCTGATCGATTCGTCGGGCGGCATCGTGGCGAGCTACGACAAGATCCACATGTTCGACGTCCAGCTCGCCGGTGGCGAGAGCTACCGCGAGTCCTCGACGTTCAGGCCGGGCGAGAAGGCGGTGCTGGCCGAGACGCCGTGGGGCGTGCTGGGCATGACGATCTGCTACGATCTGCGCTTCCCCTATCTCTATCGCGAGCTGGCGCATGCCGGCGCCACGATGCTGGCGATCCCGTCTTCGTTCACGGTGCCGACCGGCCAGGCGCACTGGCACACGCTGATGCGCGCCCGCGCCATCGAGACCGGCTGCTTCGTCTTTGCGCCGGCCCAGGTCGGCACGCACAAGGGCTCCAACCGCAAGACCTACGGGCACTCGATCGCCGTCGCCCCGTGGGGCGAGGTGCTCGCGGATGCCGGCGGTGAGAAGGCGGGCTTCGTCATCGCCGACATCGACATGACGAAGATCGAGGAAGCGCGGAAGATGGTTCCGTCCCTGACCCACGACCGCAAGTACGCGCCGGCGACCCTGCACAAGGCCGCAATCGCCAAGGCGGCGGAGTAGCCGCCGCCTCGGTGAACCCCGCCGAGGAGAAACCTGACGCAGGCCAGGGATCTCATGGCCAAACGGGAGCGCCCTCCAGCCCCGCGGTTTCCGGCAGGCCGCAGATCAGGTTCGCATTCTGCACGGCCTGGCCGGCCGCTCCCTTGCCGAGATTGTCGACCACCCCCATCGCGATCACCAGGTCGCGCTCCGGATCGGCCGCATAGCTGACGAACGACAGGTTCGAGCCGGTCGCCCATTTGGTCTGCGGCGGCTTGTCGGTCACGCGGATGAACGCGCGCCCGGCATAGAAGCGCCGCGCCGCGTCCAGGCACTGGTCCGTGGTGGCGCGGCCGCGACAGTACACGGTGGCGAGTACGCCACGGGTCATCGGCACCAGGTGCGGCGTGAACACCAGCCCGGCCGCGCTGCCGCCGCTCAGCTGCTCGATCGTCCTGGCCATCTCGGGCATGTGGACGTGCTTGAGCAGACCGTAGGGCACCAGGTTCTCGTTGCTCTCGGCGTAGCCGAATTTGCTGTCGGCCCCGCCCCGGCCGGCGCCGGAGATGCCGGTCTTGGCGTCGATCACGATGTTGCCGGGCTCGATCAGGTTGCTGGCCAGCAGCGGCGCCAGCGCGGAGAGCGTCGCGGCCGGGAAGCAGCCAGGGTTGGCAACGCGCCTCCGACCCTCGATCTGCGCGGGCCAGACATCGGCCAGGCCGTAGGCCCAACCTTCGACGTAGCGGTGGTCGCCGCCGATATCGACGATCTTCACGTCCTCGGGCACGCGGGCCAGCGCCTCGGCCGAGGTGCCGGTGGGCAGCGACGCGAACAGCAGGTCGAGCTTCGGCAGGGTCGCGGGGTCCCACTTCTCTATGACCAACTCGGCCAGCTTGGCCGGCACGCCGGGGAAGCGGTCCCCCAGCCGGCTGCCGGCGCTGCCCTCGCCAGCGGCGTAGACGAGTTCGAAAGACGGGTGGCTCGCGACCAGGCGCATCGCCTCGCCGCCGCCAAAACCGCTGATTCCTACAATGCCGACGCGAATGCTCATGGTGGTGTCCTGCTGCTGGAGTAAGGGCAAAGAAAAACCCCCGAAGCGAGGGCTGCGGGGGCTCGAAGACGCGGGCTGATGCCGCCTCGGGGGTGGACCGCTAGGGCGCGGATCTCACCGGGGGAGGGGCCTGTCTGCACGCAGCCACGGAAGCCGCCGCTGGAAGCAGCGACGGCGTCGGTTTGCGGTGCAGAGGTGAGCGCCACTCATGGGCGTCACGGTAATCGTGCGCCGGAGCGCCTGTCAACGAAGGTTGATTTCTGCAAGTCCGCGAGAATGACGGCACGTCGAACCTCGACCGGACAGCAGAATCACGCCACTCTCGGCCACCTCATCCCGGAGCCCCCTCATGTCCTCCCCCAGCCTGGTGATACGCAACGGCGCCATCGTCGACGGATCGGGCGGCGATCCCTATGAAGCCGACATCGCCATCGAAGGGCACAGAATCTCGGCCATCGGGAAGAACCTCCCCAAGGGTGAAGAGGAGATCGACGCGCGCGGCAGGCTCGTCACGCCGGGCTTCGTCGACGTGCACACCCACTACGACGCGCAGGTGACGTGGAGCGAGCGGCTGTCGCCGTCATCGTGGAACGGCGCCACGACCGTCGTGCTCGGCAATTGCGGCGTCGGCTTCGCGCCCTGCCGCGAAGACCAGCACGCGATGCTGATCAACCTCATGGAGGGCGTGGAGGATATTCCGGAGGTCGTGCTGTCGGAGGGCCTGCCGTGGAACTGGCATTCCTTTCCGGACTTCCTCGATGCCATCGCGGCCCGTTCCTACGACGCCGACGTGGCGACCCAGGTGCCGCACGCGGCGCTGCGCGTCTACGTGATGGGGCAGCGCGGCGCCGACCGGGAGCCCGCGACCGAGCAGGACCGCCAGCGCATGGCCGAACTCACGGTCGAGGGCCTGCGCGCCGGCGCGCTGGGCTTCTCGACCTCGCGGACGCTCAATCACCGCTCGGCCGACGGCAAGCACATCCCGACGCTCCGCGCCGAGGAGGCGGAGCTCACCGCAATCGCCCGGGCAATGCGCCAGGCCGATGCCGGCTGGCTGCAGATCGTGTCCGATTTCCAGGAAGGCGAGGTCGCCCTGTTCCGGCGGCTGGCCAAGGAGTCTGGCCGTCCAGTCACGATCACCTTGCTGCAATCCAACGTCCGACCCGATGGCTGGCGCGAGACGATGGCGGAGATCGACGAGGCCAATGCG
Organism: Reyranella sp.; assembly: GCA_044377795.1. Classification (GTDB taxonomy): domain Bacteria; phylum Pseudomonadota; class Alphaproteobacteria; order Reyranellales; family Reyranellaceae; genus Reyranella. Next base: position 6,609 of record JBILYJ010000286.1, read on the forward strand.
GAAGGATTGCGGATCACTGCCCAGGTCCGCACCCGGCCGACCAGCGTGCTGCTGGGCCTCGAACTGTCGCAAACTCCTTTCACCGGC
>JBILYJ010000287.1:0-6694 GCA_044377795.1 Reyranella sp.
GCGTAGGCTCGCCCCATGCAACCGCTCCCCGCTTCCGTCCTCCCCGCCGGCGTTCGCGCCCGCATCCTGCCCGGCATCAACGGCCTCGACATTCACGTGCTCGAAGCCGGCTTCGACAAGAAGGCGCCGGCCGTGATGCTGTTCCACGGTTTCCCGGAGATCGCCTACAGCTGGCGCAAGGTCATGCCGGCACTGGCCGATGCGGGCTATCACGTCATCGCGCCCGACCTGCGCGGCTATGGCCGCACCACGGGCTGGAGCGCCGACTTCGATGCCGACCAGATCGGCTTCCGCTTCACCAACCTTCTGCGCGATGCGATCGGCGTGCTCCATGCGCTGGGCCATCGCACGGCCGAGGCCGCGGTCGGGCACGATTTCGGCTCCTCGGTCGCCTCCTACGCCTCGCTGGTGCGGCCCGACATCTTCAAGCGCATGGCGCTGATGAGCGCCCCCTTTTCGGGACCCTCTTCCGTGCCCTTCGACACGGCCGGCAAGCCGGCTTCGCCCCAGGCACCGGACGTCCACGCGGCGCTGGCGGCGCTGCCGCGCCCGCGCAAGCATTACCAGTGGTACCAGTCGACGCGCGAAGCCAACGAGGAGCAGTGGCATGCCAGGCAGGGGCTGCACAATTTCCTGCGCGCCTACTATCACTACAAGAGCGCCGACTGGAAGGCGAACAAGCCCTACGAGCTGAAGGGCTGGACCGCCGAGGAACTGGCGAAGATGCCGACCTACTACATCATGGACCTTGCCGAGGGCATGGCCGAGACGGTCGCCAAGGAGATGCCTACGGCCGAGGAGATCACGGCCGCCAAGTGGCTCACCGACGACGAACTCGCGGTCTATGCCGGCGAGTACGAGCGCACCGGCTTCCAGGGCGGCCTCAACTGGTATCGCGCCCGCACCAGCGGCCGCGTGACGCCCGAACTCGAGATCTTCACCGGCCGCACCATCGACCAGCCCTCGACCTTCATCTCCGGCAAGAGCGACTGGGGCAACTACCAGTCGCCCGGCGCGCTGGAGAAGATGCAGAAGAGCGCCTGCACCAACATGAAGGAGATCCACCTGGTCGAAGGTGCCGGCCACTGGGTGCAGCAGGAACAGGCAGCGGAGGTGAGCCGTCTGCTGATCAAATTCCTGAAGGAGACGAACGCCTGACCGAACTGGCCAGCGTTTCACCCGGCGACGAGGCCGCAATCCTCGCGCTCAACAACGAACATGCCGTGGAGCTCTCCTGGCTCGACGCCGCGCGGCTGCGGCATCTCCTGGGACAGGCCTTCCACGTCCGGCGCGCGGGCAACGTCGCTGCCTTCCTCATGGCCTTCGACCAGGACGCCGACTACGACAGTCCGAACTACCTCTGGTTCCGCGAACGCTATCCGCGCTTCATCTATGTCGACCGCATCGTCGTCGCTCCGGCCATGCGCAAGCGCGGCCTGGCGAACCGCCTCTACGAAGACCTGTTTCGTGTCGCCAAGGACGCCGGCCATGACCGCGTCGTGTGCGAAGTGAACTCCGACCCGCCCAATCCGGCCTCCGATGCCTTCCATACGGCCCTCGGCTTCGTCGAGGCCGGACATGCGTCCATCCACGGCGGCACCAAGACCGTCCGTTATCTCGCCCGTCCCCTCGTCTAGGCGCCCAGCGCCTCGGCGAGGGCGACGAAGTCGGTCGCAAAGACGTCGAACCAGGGTTCGGGCGCAACGTCGGGCCGGACGTCCGGGCCGAATTCCAGCGGGCGCGCAACGAAGGCCGTGCGCATGCCGAAGGCGCGCGCGGCCTTCAGATCGTATTTGTGGCAGGCCACCATCATGATCTCTTCGGGCTGGTAGCCGAGAAGATCGACCGCGAGCTGGTAGACGGACGGCGAAGGCTTGTAGCTCCGCGCCAGTTCCGCCGTCAGGACGGCATCGAAGGGCAACCCCGCATGCTTGACCACGGCGACCATGGTCCTCATGCCGGCATTGGAAAGGGTCGAAATGACGAAGCGCCGGCGCAGCCGCGCGAGCCCTTCCACACTGTCAGGCCAGGGATCGAGACGGGCCCAGACCTGGTTCAGCTCGTCGCGCTCTGCCGCTGTGAAGGCCGCCGACAGGCCGTGTTGCTGCAACAGCTCATCCAGCGTCTCGCGATAGATGCGATCCACCCTGAGCCACGGCCGCTGCCCGGCGATGATCTGGTCCAGGACGGTGCGATAGAGCTGGCGCCAATCGGCCGACAGGAGGCCCCAGTCGATCTCGAGTCGCTTGGCGCGGTTGACCTCCGCCCCCATGCGCAGCAGTGGCGCGCAGAAATCGGCACAGGTGCCCTGGACGTCGAAGGTGAGCGCCCGGACCTTCGCCAGTGATGCCGCATGCGCCATAGCCTTAACGCTCCCCCGCCGTGCCAAGCCGAGCATCGCGCATGAATTCGTGTGGCGTCAAACGATCGCCGCGCGATACCGTGTGCCGCGCCGTCACGTCGCGTCGGCGGCCCGCTCACGATGGGAGTCAGTCCTGACCGATGCTTCACCGGGTCCCCTCTCGATCAGGACGCTGCGCGCGGCCCTGACCGAGGGGCGCGAGCCTCCGCCGCTCCAGGCGATCGCCCGCCTGCCCTCCTACCGCTGGTTCGTCGTCGCAACGGTCTGCATCGGCGCGTGCATGGGCCAGATCGATGCCAGCATGACCCAGGTGCTGCTGCCGAGGCTCGAAGTCGAATTCGGCGCGCGCCTCAGCAGCGTGAGCTGGGTCGCGGTCGCCTACCTGCTGGCCATGGCATCGTTCACGCCGATCTTCGGACGGCTGGCCGACATGGTCGGCCGCAAGCTGCTGTACCTCGGCGGCTTCTTCCTCTTCATCGTCGGCTCGGGCCTGTGCGGTTTTGCGACCGATCTCCCGATGCTGATCTTCTTCCGCATCCTGCAGAGCATCGGCGCCGCACTGCTGACGTCGAACAGCATCGCGATCATCGTCATGGCCACCGGTGAGAAGGAACGCGGGCGCGGCCTCGGCCTGCAATCGGCGGCACAGGCCATCGGCCTCGGCGCCGGGCCGGCCGTCGGCGGCCTGATCCTCGACACGCTGGGCTGGCAGTGGGCCTTCTGGATCAACGTGCCGATGGGCCTGGCCGGTGTGATCCTGGGCTGGCTCCTTCTTCCCCAGACCAAGGCATTGCCGGCAACCGGCCGCTTCGACTGGCACGGCGCGCTCCTGATCGCACCGGCCCTGACGGCGGTCGTGGCGGCCCTCAACGAGGGCCATGCTTGGGGATTTACATCACCGGCCCTGATCGGCTGCGTGGCGTTCGGGATCGTCTTCCTCGTGCTCTTCGTCCGCGCCGAGCGCCGGGCCGTGACGCCGCTGCTCGACCTGCATCTTCTGGGCAGGCGCGCCTTCCTGCTCGGCAACGCCGCGAACTTCCTGTCCTACGCCGTGCTGTTCGGGGTGTTCTTCCTCATCCCGTTTGCGCTCGTGCGCATCTATGACGATTCCGCCCTGGCAGCCGGCCTGCGGCTGTCGATCCTGCCCGTGATGCTGGGGCTGCTGGCGCCGGTCGGGGGGGCCCTCTACGACCGCTTCGGCGCCCGGGCGCCAACCTTCTGCGGCATGCTGATCTGCATCGCGAGCCTCGCGACGATCCATGTCTTCCTCGACGGGTCGGCCGCGAACCTGCCGCTGGTGACGCTGGCCCTGGCGCTCTTCGGCATCGGACAGGGCCTGTTCATCTCCCCGAACACCAGCGCGATCATGGCGACGGCGCCGCCCGAACAGACGGGCCAGGCGGGAAGCGTGCTGAACCTGGTGCGCCTGATCGGCATGAGCGCCGGCATCGCGGGCGCTTCGACGCTCTTCGCACTGGGGCTGGGAGATACCGGAGGCAGCACCCTCAACGTTCCGACATCGTCGCTGGTGGCGTCCTGCCGCGGCGTGATCCTGCTGCTCGCCGGCCTGGCTGCGCTGGCGGGCCTGATCTCGCTGATCCGGCCACCCGGCGTCGCTGGACGCGACGCCGGGGCCGTTCATCGAGATCCGATCGTCGAGTGATCAGACGGCGAGCTTCTTCGCCGTCTCCGCGATCCGGCGGCCCTGGTAGCGGGCGCCGACCAGCTCGTTCTCCGAGGGCTGGCGCTGGCCGGTGCCGCCGGCGATCGTGGTGGCGCCATAGGGGCTGCCGCCGGTGATCTCGTCGAGCGTCATCTGCCCGGCATGACCATAGTCGAGGCCCACGACCACCATGCCGAAGTGCAGCAGGTTGGTGATGATGGAGAAGAGCGTCGTCTCCTGGCCGCCATGCTGGGTCGCCGTCGAGGTGAAGGCGCCGCCGACCTTGCCGTTCAGGGCGCCCTTGGCCCACAGGCCGCCGGCCTGGTCGAGGAAGCTCGCCATCTGCGAGGACATGCGGCCAAAGCGCGTGCCGGTGCCGACGATCACCGCGTCGTAGTCAGCGAGATCCTCGACCTTGGCGACCGGCGCCTTCTGGTCGAGCTTGAAGTGCGCGGCCTTGGCCACCGCTTCCGGCACGGTCTCGGGAACGCGCTTGATGTCGACCTGGGCGCCCGCCTCGCGCGCGCCGGCAGCGACCGCCTCCGCCATCGTCTCGATGTGGCCGTAGGTCGAATAGTAGAGAACGAGAACCTTGGTCATGATTGTCTCCAGTCGTCGGTTGAGGTTGAAGGAAAAGATGAGGTCTCAGGCGGCGATCCGGCCCATCCGGCCGGCGTGGTAGTCGCGGACTGCGCGCTCAAGTTCGTCGATCGAGTTCATCACGAACGGACCGTGGCGCAGGATCGGCGCATCAAGGGGATCGCCGCCGATCAGCAGGATCTCGCTGTCCGCGGCGCCCTCGATCTCGACCGAGACACCCGCCGTGAGCCGTACGAGCTGGCCTGCTTCGATGCGCCGGTCGTCGCCGCCGACACGCGCGGCGCCCACCATCACGTAGACTCCGAGTTCGGCTGCAGCGCCGGCCGGCAGGTCCACCCTGGCGCCCGCCTTCAGCGACGCGTGCACGACGAAGGGATTGCCCGATGTCGCGATCGGCCCCGCGAGGTCACCGACGGCGCCGGCCACAACCCGCACCAGCACGCGCCCTTCATCGGCGGTAAGGGTCGGAATCTCGGAGGCCGTCACATGTCGATAGGCCGGCTCCGCATGCTTCGAACCCTTGGGCATGTTGATCCAGAGCTGGACGCCGTGGACAGGGCCGCCCTCGCGCCGCAGCTGCTCGTCGGGGCTCTCGTCGTGGACCACACCGCGACCGGCACGCATCCATTGGACCTCGCCCGGCCGCATGCTGCTGGTGTTGCCGAGACTGTCCTTGTGCGTCTGGCTGCCTTCCAGCAGCAAGGTGAGCGTCTCGATGCCGGCATGCGGATGCGCCGACGCGCCCTTGGCCTCGCCGGGACGCACGTCGATCGGGCCGAACTGGTCGAGAAAGATGAACGGGCCGATCGCCTCGTAGGCGTCCGAGGGAATGGCGCGGCGCACTTCGAACCCGTCGCCTTCGAGGGTCCGGAATGCCTCGTGAATGGAAGCGAGCTGGCGTCTGTTGCTGTTGATGATCGAAGCCGTCATGGCCGCCCTCCTTGGTGACAGGGCGTATGTAGGGGCAGCTTCTTTTCCTGAAACTCCTTATAATGTTGAATGATCTTTTCAGTTTATTGGAAATGATAACGACCCCCGGCACGCCCTCCTTCGCCCAGCTTCAGGTCCTGCTCGCCGTGGCCGACGCCGGCAGCTTTGCCGCCGCTGCCCGTCGCCTCCACCGCGCGACCTCGGCGATCACCTACGCCATCGACAATCTCGAGGCGCAGCTCGGCCTGCCGCTGTTCGACCGGGTCGCGACCCGCAAGCCCCAGCTCACCCAGGCCGGCCGGGCGGTGCTGGCCGAGGCCCGCGCGGTGACGCACGGCGTCGACATGCTGCGCGCCAAGGTGAAGGGACTGCTCGAAGGGCTGGAAGCCGAAGTCGCGCTCGCGGTCGACGTCATGCTCCCGACCGCCCGACTCGTCGATGCGCTGCAGGCCTTCCAGACGACGTTTCCGACCGTGCCATTGCGGCTCCATGTCGAGACGCTGGGTGCGGTTACCCAGCTCGTGCTCGACGGCACGGCGACCATCGGCGTCAGCGGTCCGAACGTGGCGGCCGACGGCACCGAGAGCATCGCCATCGGCGGCGTCCGGCTCGTGCCGGTGGCCGCGCCCTTCCACCCGCTGGCACGTCTCGGCGGGCAGGCGCGAGGGGCGGCACGCGAGCATATCCAGCTCGTCCTCAGCGATCGCTCCAAGCTGACCGAGGGTCAGGATTTCGGCGTGGTCGGCCCCAAGACCTGGCGGCTGGCCGATCTCGGCGCCAAGCACGCACTGCTGCTGGCGGGCGTCGGCTGGGGCAGCATGCCGGCGCCGATGGTCACGGGCGACATCGAGGCCGGCCGCCTCGTCGAACTCGATCTCTCCGACTGGTGGGCGGCGACCTATCCGCTGCGCGTGCTGCATCGGATCGACAGCCCGCCCGGGCCCGCCGCGCACTGGCTGATCGAGCGCTTCAGGAGCCAGATGTGACGGCGGACGGCTTCCAGACCTTCCCATGCTAGAACCGCCCCGTGTCGTTTCTCACCCGTCGTCGCATCGCCTGGACGCTGCTGCTGCTCACGCCCGCGATGTTCGCCGTCAACATGCTGATGGCGCGCTATGCCACGTTCGTGCCGCCGAACG
>JBILYJ010000288.1:0-6692 GCA_044377795.1 Reyranella sp.
AGCAAAGCCGCCAACCGGATCGTCCGAATCGTCATTGAATGCTCCTGTATCTAGTTCAGCCGCGACGGCAGGCCGCCTTGCCGCACGATGAAGGCCGCTATGTCTTCCAGGCCCTTATTCTCCTTGAGATTGGAGAAAATGAAAGGCCGCTGGCCGCGCATCCGGCGGGCGTCGCGGTCCATCACTTCGAGACTGGCGCCGACCAGCGGCGCGAGATCGATCTTGTTGATCACCAGCAGGTCGGACCGGGTGATGCCGGGCCCGCCCTTGCGCGGGATCTTTTCGCCGGCCGAGACATCGATCACGTAGATCGTGAGATCGGCCAGCTCGGGCGAGAAGGTCGCAGCGAGGTTGTCGCCGCCGGATTCGACGAAGATGACCTCCAGGTCCGGCCACTTGCGGACGATGTCGGACACGGCCGCCAGGTTGATCGAGGCATCCTCGCGGATCGCAGTATGCGGGCAGCCACCGGTCTCGACGCCCACGATGCGCTCGGGCGCCAGTGCGCCGGCGCGCGTGAGGAACTCGGCGTCTTCCTTGGTGTAGATGTCGTTGGTAACGACCGCGATGTCGTAGACGTCGCGCATACGCTTGCACAGGCGCTCCACGAGCGCCGTCTTGCCGGATCCGACGGGGCCGCCGACCCCCACTCTCAGCGGACCACGCAGGCTCATTTGTCCATTTCTCCAGCCACCAGGGCAATGTATCCCACGCCGAGCAACAGGCAGTAAGGCGAATAGTACCGCCGGTTGCGCGTGGCAAACGGCTCGATCGTGAAATGCGCCTTCCATCGATGGCTGAAGCCCGCGATTCCACGCGCCACGAAGACGCCGGCGATCATGTAAGTGCCGGCCAGCACGGCCGGTTCGGCGACACGGCCCAGCACGTACCAGGGCCACAGCGCCATGACGGCAAGCACCAGCGCCACGAGGAAGCACTGCCAGGACGGCGGCATGCGGCGGCGCCCGTCTCCGACGACGCTCCGCGCGAGGGCTTCCTCGCTGGCTTCCGGCCAGTGGCTGCCCAGGCCCCACATCACATGGATCACGGCGATGGCGCCGACGCCGATCGTCAGGAGAAGGGCCATCAGGGCGGTCATGAGCGGAAGAGCCGTGTGTATTGCGTTTCGTGGCGGAGCGAACACCAGTCGAGCAGCGGCGTCGCCGTCCCGACCTCGTCCAGGGAATCGACCGCGATGGCGGCCCGGGTCGCATCGTTGACCGAAGCTTCGAGCGCGGCCAGGGCGAGCTGGCCGTCGGTCTGGCCGAGCGGCACGGCGCGCAAGGCCGCGGAGATCAGGTTGGCCGTGAAGGCGTGGAGATAGCCCGCCAGCGCCTGTTCAAGGGCGATGCCGTGGACCGCGGCGGCGAGCGCCACCGCGACCGGCAGGGCCAATTCGCCGTCAAGCCGCCGATGCACCTCGTCGAGGGCGGCATGCGGCCAGGCCGTGCGCGTGATGGAAAGGAAGGATCCGCCCTGCTGGCGCGATTCCAGCGCCATTTCCGAGGTGCCGCGCCAGGCCGTGGCGCGCTCGGCGACGGCGTCGAACGAGGACCAGTCGGTCTGGTGAGCGGCCCGCCAGCCGGCCGCGAACAACGCCCCATCGACCGCGCCGGTGCCGCGTCGCAGGACGCTGTCGAGCCAGGCCACCAGCGAGACGCGATCCTTGATCAGGCCCTCTTCCACGGCGGTCTCGACGCCGTGGCTGTAGCTGAACGCGCCGACCGGATAGGACGGCGAAAGCCAGGCAAGCAAACGGTACAGCGGGTCGCTAGCCATGACGCTCCGCGTGCAGTTCACCGTGGCGATGCCCGGTGTCGTGATTGTGCTGGCCGTAGGCGCCGCCCTCGGGGTCGAAGGGCCCGCGGACCTTGAGGACCTCGGCGCCCAGCCCCTTCAGCATGTCGACGATGACATGATCGTCGCGGATCAGGATGCGTTCGGCGTCGATCTGCGTCGGCAGGTGGCGATTTCCGAGATGCCAGGCGATCCGCGCGAAGGAGGCCGCGTCACGCCCACGCACCTCGACGAGGTCCTCGTCAGCGGCCTTCACCTCGACGAAGCCGCCCTCCTCCAGTTTCAGCCCATCGCCGGTGTGCAGCACCACGGGTTCGACCAGGTCGAGCAGGAAGTCGAGCCCGTCGTCCCCCAGCATGCGCAGGCGGCGGCGGTAACGATCGTCGAACAGCAGGGTGACGGTGTCGGTGCGCTCGGACGCCGGCCAGCGACCGGCGCGCACCACTTCGATGGCGCGCTTCATGGTCAGAACAGGAAGTAGCGCTGCGCCATCGGCAGCGACGTGGCGGGTTCGCAGGTCAGGAGCTCGCCGTCGGCCCGCACCTCGTAGGTCTCGGGATCGACGTCGATCTTCGGGCAGGTCGAATTGTGCACCATGTGCTTCTTGCCGATCTTGCGCGTGCCCTTCACCGGCAGCAGCGAGCGGGTGAGCCCCCACTTCTTGGCGACGCCCTTGGTGATGGAAGCCTGCGAGACGAACAGCACCGGACTGGTCACCAGGCTGCGGCCGAAGGCCCCGAACATCGGCCGGTAGTGGACCGGCTGCGGCGTCGGGATCGAGGCGTTGGGATCGCCCATGGGCGCGGCGATGATCGAACCGCCGATCAGCACCATGTCGGGCTTGGCGCCGAAGAAGGCCGGCGACCACATCACGAGGTCGGCGCGCTTGCCGACTTCGACCGAACCGACATGCTTCGCGATGCCATGGGTGATGGCGGGGTTGATCGTGTACTTGGCGACGTAGCGCTTGACGCGGAAATTGTCGTTGTCGCCCTTCTCTTCTTTCAGGCGACCGCGCTGCTTCTTCATCTTGTCGGCGGTCTGCCAGGTCCGGATCACGACCTCACCGACCCGGCCCATCGCCTGGCTGTCCGACGACATCATGGAAAAGGCGCCGATGTCGTGGAGGATGTCCTCTGCCGCGATGGTCTCCTTGCGGATGCGGCTCTCGGCAAAGGCCACGTCCTCGGGGATGGCGGCGTCGAGATGATGGCAGACCATCAGCATGTCGAGATGCTCGTCCACGGTGTTCACCGTGTAGGGCATCGTCGGATTGGTCGAGCTGGGCAGGACGTTCTTCTCGCCGGCCAAGCGGATGATGTCCGGCGCATGGCCGCCGCCGGCGCCTTCCGTGTGGAAGGTCGCGATGGTGCGGCCCTTGAAGGCCGCGCGTGTCGTCTCGACGAAGCCCGATTCGTTCAGCGTGTCGGTGTGGATCGCGACCTGCACGTCATAGCGATCGGCGACGCTCAGGCAATTGTCGATGGCGGCCGGGGTGGTGCCCCAGTCCTCGTGCAGCTTGAGGCCGCAGGCGCCCCCCTCGATCTGTTCCTTGAGGCCGGCGGGCTTGCTGGTATTGCCCTTGCCGAAGAAGCCGAGGTTCATCGGCAGGCCCTCGGCGGCCTGCAGCATGCGGCCCATGTGCCACGGTCCCGGCGTGACCGTCGTGGCGAGCGTGCCGTGCGCCGGGCCGGTGCCGCCGCCCAGCATGGTGGTGACGCCGCTGTAGAGCGCGTCGTCGATCTGCTGCGGACAGATGAAATGGATGTGGCAGTCGATGCCACCCGCGGTGATGATCTTGCCCTCGGCCGCGATCGCCTCCGTGCCGGGACCGATGATGATGTCGACACCGGGCTGGACGTCGGGGTTGCCCGCCTTGCCGATCGCGACGATCACCCCGCCCTTGAGGCCGATATCGGCCTTCACGATGCCCCAGTGATCGACGATCAGGGCATTGGTGATGACCGTGTCGACGGCGCCCTGGGCCCGCGTGCGCTGGCTCTGGCCCATGCCGTCGCGGATCACCTTGCCGCCACCGAACTTCACTTCCTCGCCGTAGATCGTGTGGTCCTTCTCGACCTCGATGAAGAGGTCGGTGTCGGCCAGCCGGACCTTGTCGCCGACGGTCGGACCGAACATATGGACATAGGCCGAGCGCGAGATGCGGGTCGGTCCTTCGTTGGACGGGCCGACCTTGGCGACTGGTCCCAGCTTGCCGCTCACCTTGCCTTGGAAACCGTGGCTCTCGCGACCGCCCATGTAGGGCGTGAGCCGCACGGTGCGCGACTGGCCCGGCTCGAAGCGCACGGCGGTGCCGGCGGCGATGTCGAGCCGCATGCCCTTCGCGCGCTTGCGGTCGAACTTGAGCGCGTCGTTGGTCTCGAAGAAATGATAGTGGCTGCCGACCTGGATGGGCCGGTCGCCGGTATTGGCGACCTCGATGGTGATCGGGTTGCGGCCCTTGTTGAGCTCGAGCTCGCCGTCGCTGGGGAGGATTTCACCCGGGATCATGGCGTGTCTCCTCAGCGAATGGGTGCGTGGACGGTGACGAGCTTGGTGCCGTCGGGAAAGGTCGCTTCGACCTGGATCTCGGCCACCATGTCGGCGATGCCGTCCATGACCTGGGCCCGCGAGATCACGTGCGCCCCGTCGCGCATCAGGTCGGCCACGGAGCGCCCATCGCGTGCACCCTCGACGACGAAATCGGTGATCAGCGCCACGGCCTCGGGATAGTTGAGCTTCACGCCGCGCTCCAGCCGTCGGCGCGCCACGATGGCGGCCATGGCCACGAGCAGCTTGTCCTTTTCGCGCGGCGTCAAATTCATTCGTTTCCCCCGGCCGGTTGGCCCCGACTATAGCGCGAGCGAGTTTGCATCAAACATGCCAAACGCGCGGCAGGCGGCGGCCGCGAAACTCGGTGAGAAACCGGATGGTCGCGTGACGGACCGCCGTCGCTTCGCCCAGCAGGCGTGCGACCAGGATGCCGTTCACGACCGTGACGCCCGCACGCACTTCGTCTGCAGCTTCGAGCAGGGCGCGCGCCTTCTCGAACTGCGGCTGCGGCGCATCCCACACGCCGATGACGGTTGCGAGCGCATTGGCCGTGCCGAAACCGGCACCGTCCGGCGTCTCGCCCTCGACCCGCAGCGTGTCTGTCCAGACCAGACGACCGGGACGGCGCACCGACCAGGCATCAAGCAGCAGGCCGGACGTGAAGCGTTCGCCCGAAGCGCCGCGACCGAGAACCACCATTTCGCAGGCGAGAAGCGAGCCGCCTTCGACCACCTCGGCCACCGTCCGGCGTTTCAGCCGCGCGCCCTCGAACACGATGGTCTCCTGCGGCAGCCACTCGAGCGTCGCGCCCTCGGCAACCCGCACGTCGACGTCGATCGTGCAGGGAGCGCTTCCGCGTGAGGCCCGATAAATCTTCTCGGCCGCCTGCGTGGTCGCCACCGCTTCGGCGCCAGGGCCGATTTCGACCGACATCTTCAGGGCATCTCCGCCCGTCACGCCGCCCGAGGTGGTGATCATGACGGCCTGCGGCGGTTCGCCCAGTTCGGATTTCGGGAACAAAACCCGGCAGGGGTCGCGTTGATAGAGATCGCCCAGGCGTGTCTTGCCCTCCCGCAGGTCGAAGGTGACCCGGCTTTCGCCGGAGGCGCGCTGCATGCGGGGGGAGAGACTGGTGGTCATCGGCCCCGACTTGATAGATTAAGGATCGAAATGAGCAAGGCCTTCACCAAGGAAAGCGACGACGGCGACGAGGACGACCTGCCCGACGATGTCGGCGGATTGCCTCCCGGCGCCAAGAACTACATGACCCCGCAGGGCTTCGAGCGCATGCGCGAGGAGCTGATGACCCTCATGCGCAAGGAACGGCCCGAGGTCGTGCAGGTCGTGTCCTGGGCCGCCGCCAACGGCGACCGCTCGGAGAACGGCGACTACCTCTACGGCAAGAAGCGCCTGCGCGAGATCGACCGCCGCATCCGGTTCCTCAGCAAGCGGCTGGAGCGCTCCGAGGTCGTCGATCCGGCCAAGCGGCCGAAAACAGACCAAGTGTTCTTCGGGGCCACCGTGACTTACGTCAATTCGAAGGACGAGGAGCGCACGGTCAAGATCGTCGGCGTCGACGAGGTCGATCCCGGCCGCGGCCATGTGAGCTGGATCTCGCCCATCGCGCGCGCCGTGATGCGGGCCCACGAGGGCGACGCCGTGCGGATGAACACGCCCGGCGGCGAGGAAGAGATCGAGATCCTGAAGGTCACTTACGTTTGAGGTCTGCCAGCAGCCGATCGACGAACTTCGGGGAGTAGCCGAGCAGCGCCGCTTCGTCGGCCAGTTCCGTTTCGAGCCGGCCGAGCGCCTCGATGAAGGACCCGCCCTTGGCCAGCGCCTTCTCGACCAGCGCGTGAGCCTCATGCTTGCCCATCTTCCGGGCCAGCAGGAATGTTGCGCGTTCGGCGAGGACCGCCGCTTCGGCGGCATCCATGTTGGCCTGCAGCGCGTCGGGCTCGATGACGAGTCCGGAGGCGACTTCTGTCATCGCCTCGACCGCCGAGCCCAGGCATTCGACCAGCGCGGAAAGGGTCGGCCATTCGGCCTGCCAGCCTCCCAGCGCGCGCTCGTGCTCCTGGGGCATCGCCGCCACGATCGTCGCAGCCAGCATCGGCGCCCGCGTCGCCGCCGATAGAATGAGCGCGGCGCTGACCGGGTTGCGTTTGTGCGGCATGGTCGAAGAGCTGCCCCGTCCAGGGCCGGACGGCTCGGCAGCCTCCCCCACTTCGGCCTGCATCATCAGGGCGATGTCGCGCGACGCCTTGGCGAGCGCCCCGACGACCAGCGCGCAATCCTGCGCGAAGGCGGCGACGCGGACCCGTTGCGTGAACCACGGTCCC
>JBILYJ010000289.1:0-6666 GCA_044377795.1 Reyranella sp.
GGCGGCGAGCGGCGCGCGCACCCTGACATCGCCCGAGCAGCTCCGCGCGGCCTATGACCATGTCATCGTGGGCGCGGGATCGGCGGGCTGCGTGCTGGCGCATCGGCTGGGCCGGGTGGGACGACGCATTCTCCTGATCGAAGCAGGCGAGCGGACCGATCTTCCGGCCGTCGCGGCTCCACCGGCCTGGCCGACACTCCAGGAGAGTGCGCTGGACTGGCGCTACATGACGACACCGCAGCCCGGGCTGGGCGGCCGCGCGATCACCTGTCCGCGCGGCAAGGCGGTCGGCGGATCGAGCATCATCAATGCGCTGGCCTACCAGCGCGGCCATGCGGCGGCCTACGACCGCTGGCCGGCGGGCTGGCGTCACGCCGACCTCCTGCCTTACTTCAAGCGCGCCGAGACCTTCTCGGGCGGCGCCAATGCCTGGCGCGGCGGCAGCGGACCGCTGCACGTCCTGTCACTGGCCGACGTCACGGATCGCACCCCGGTCGCCGAAGCCTTCCTGGCGGCCGCGCAGCAAGCGGGCTTCCTAATGACGCCCGACCTCGGCGGCGAACTCACGACCGGCGTCGGCTGGAACCAGCTCAGCATCCGGGGCCACCGGCGCGACGACGCCGCGACCGCCTATCTCGACAGTCTGGAGAGCGGCTCGGGTGAGGCGCAGGTCGATCTGCTCGCCGGCACCGAGGTGCTCGGCCTCGAAATCGAGCGCGGCCGGTGCCTGGGCGTGCGCCTGGCCGGACGGGTCGTGCGGCCCGAGGGCGACGTCCTGCTCTGCGCCGGGGCGATCGATTCGCCGCGTCTGCTGATGCTGTCGGGCATCGGCCCGGCGGACGAGTTGCGCGCGCTGGGAATCGCGAGCGTCGCCGACCTTCGAGATGTCGGCCGCCATCTGGAGGATCACCTGCTGCTGGCCGGCGTGGCCTACCAGGCGCGTCGCCCGGTGCCGGCCTCGCGTTACAATCACGCCGACTCGCTCCTCTACGTGCCGCACGCGACGCCAGGCGAGAGCCCCGACATCCTCGTCATGTGCCTGTCGGTGCCGTTCGTGCGGCCGACTGTCGGCCCCTTGTCGGTGCCGGCCTATGTCCTGGTGCCCTGCCACCTACGGCCGCGCAGCCGCGGCAGCGTCAGGCTCGCCTCCAGCGATCCGCGGGCCGCGGCGATCATCGACCCGAACTATCTCGCCGAACCCGACGACCTCGCGGTGCTGCTGAAGGGCGTCGAGATCGCGCGCGAGATCGGCGCGGCAAAAGCCTTCGACGACTGGCGGGCGAACGAGGTCTATCCCGGACCGGCCTGGACGAGCGAAGCCGGCCGCCACGACTTCATCCGCCGGGCGACGGATTCATTCCACCATCCCACCGGCACCTGCCGCCTCGGTGCCGTCGTCGACGAGACCCTGCGCGTGCAGGGCATCACGGGATTGCGCGTCATCGACGCGTCGGTCCTGCCCGGCCCGCCCGCAGCGATGATTAATGCCGCCGTGACCGCGGTTGCCGAAAAGGCCAGCGACCTGGTGCTGGCGGGCTAGACGCGGTTGCGCCGGAACAGCAGCGCCACGATCACCCCGCCCAATACAGAGGCGAGGACCATCAGCGCGAAGACGCCCGCGGCGCCCCAGATCGCGTAGCTCATCGCCTTGCGGCCGGCTTCGTCGACCTTCCGGTCGAGCAGCGTCCGCAGCTCACCGGCCTGCGCGGTCATCTCGTCCCGCAGCGCCTTCAACTCCGGCCCCATCGCGCGGGCCCGCTCCGCAGCAGCCTCCTTGCTCTTCTCGATCGTCTCTCGTGCCGTGGGCTGCGTCTGCTGAGCGACGACCGACGCGGTCCCCGCTGCCATGAGGCCGAAAACCAAAATCAGGATCGAGAGAAGTCTGGACACGGTGCGACCTCATCGAAGCGGTCCTGCTCGAATGCAGGCTTGCGCAACTCTCGCCCGGCGACGCACCGCAAGCAACGGGCGAGCGGGATCACTCCTGAGAAAGCGATCTGATCAGGGCGCGCTTGTATTGCGCCGTGTCCATTGGGGTATCGGGCAGCCAGCTCATCGCCGAGAGCAGACGGCGATGGGCACGCCACTCGAGAGTTGGATCGGCGCGATCCCCGAACATGCGAACCACGCGGCTTTCTATGTCCGCGGAGTATGACGGCAGCAATATAGAAGCGAAATTACGAGAGGGATCTAAGCGAGTACCAGTACATGCATCCAGGCTCTCGTTTAGCTCTACGAAAGCGGATGCAAACTCCATTAACTGATCCACGCCACGGGTAGATTGGAAGGAGTGGCTATATCGATCCTGGAATCGAGACTGAACAGACAGTCCCAACTCTGCAATCAATGTAATGCCACGCTTATACGCCGGCGATGCTTGGAGTTCTGAGTGCGAGCCGAAGAAAACATACGCATCCAAAACACTATTCATCGATGTCGCCGTCAGCAGGGATTCCTTGATGTTGATAAACTGCACATACTCTTCGTACTGCCGCTGCCACTGCTCCGCGCAATCGGTCTTCTGCCTCAGGCTCTCGCCTGACGCAAAGAACACCCGCAATGGAAATCGCGTTGGCGGCCATCGAAGACTCGCGAACTTGACCGCGTCTATCGCGATCTCGCGCGATATCCGTTCGAGCTCGTCCTCGGTCAATGCGGTCTGCGACGCTGCCGGCCCTTGGACGCCTATGGCCAGAGGAAAAACGACGAGGCTTGCCGCGACCAGTCGCGAAAGCACATTGCGCCGTCCCGGATTGCTCAAGCCAGCTCCTCGGCGATCGCCTTCTTCACGCCCGGGCGCTCCGACATGCGGCGGCGGTGATCGACCACGCGGGGAATGCGCGCGAGGTCGACGCCGTCCTTCTCCAGCCACTGGGCGAGCGTGAAGAGATAGGGGTCGCAGACCGTGTACTGGTCGCCCATCACCCACGGGCCCTTCAGCAACTCGCGCTCGATCAGCTCGAAGCCGGCGCCGACCGATTCCGGCACCTTGCGCTGCATGGCAGCGATCGAATGCGCGTCGTCGGCATCGACCCAGCGATGGCCGCGCATGCGGTGGGCGTGCGCCACGTGCACGTGCGAGCAGAGATAGGAATTGAACGACTGGATCTGGGCGAAGAAGAAGGGATCGTCCATCGGCGCGAGCCGCGCCTGCGGGAAGCTCTGCGCGACATAGACCAGCATCGCCGGCGTCTCGGTGAGGATGCCCCTGTCGGTCACCAGCGCCGGCACGCGGGCCTTGGGATTGACCTTCAGATATTCGGCCGACTTCTGCTGTCCCGTGGCGAAGTCGATGCGCACCGTCGAATAGTCGGCGCCGACCTCCTCCAGCACGATGTGGGTGGCGAGCGAGCAGGTGCTGGCGGTGTAGTAGAGCTTGAGCATGAATGATTCTCCTGCCGTCAGACTTCGGCGTAGATCTCGATGACGTTGCCGTCGGGGTCGCGGAAGAAGATCGCGCGATGGCCCCAGGCCGGGATGTCGCGCGGCGGGCCCATCAGGTCGACGCCGGCGGCCGCCAGCTCGGCCTGGATCTCGTCGATCTCGGGCGGCGCGACGCGAAAGGCGAACTGCACCGAGGCCGAGCCCGACGGCGCGCCGGGCCCGTCCTGGAAGCTGCCTTCGAGGGTGCGGGGTCGCAGGCAGAGCAGGCCCGAACCGACATGGAAGCTCACCCAGCGCGGCGTCTCGCGCTCGATGCGGAACTGCATCACGTCGAGATAGAACTGCCTCGCGCGGGCCAGGTCCTCACAGAGCAGCACCACGTAGTCGAGGTTGCGGATCGATCCAATGCCCATGGTGTCAGACCAGCCGCGTGACCGGCGCGAAGCTGCGCCGGTGATGCCGCGTCGGACCGAGCAGCGACAGCGCCTCGAGATGCTGCTGGCTGCCATAGCCGCGATTGGTCTCCCAGCCGTAGCCCGGATAGGTCAGCGCGAGCGCGTGCATGTAGCGGTCGCGCGTCACCTTGGCGAAGATCGAGGCGGCGGCGATCGAGTAGGAATGCGCATCGCCGCCGACGATGGTCTCGGCGCGGCAGCCCAGTTGCGGCGGCACGCGGTTGCCGTCGACCAGCACGACTTCCGGCTGCTCGGCCAGCGCCTGCACGGCGCGGCGCATGGCCAGATACGTCGCCTGCAGGATGTTCACCCTGTCGATCTCCTCGACGCTCGCCTCGCCCACGGCGAACTGCACGACGCCGGATGCGATCATGGCCTCGTAGGCCTCCTCGCGCTGTTCGAGCGTCAGCTTCTTGGAATCGTCGATCATGCGCAGCAGCTTGCGCGCCACCCGTGTCCTGTCGATGACGGCCGCCGCCGCATAGACCGGCCCGGCCAGCGGCCCGCGGCCGGCCTCGTCGATGCCGGCAACACGTCCTTCGCAACGCAATTCGAATCGAAAACTCGGCATTATCCCCATCGAGGCCGGCTAGACTGGGCCATGTCCCCGGTCGCCCGCATCATCGCAGAAGACGCCCTCGCGATGGAACAGCTACGTGCGGTGCGTGAACTGGGCTTGCCGGACTGGTGCATCGCCGCGGGATTCGTGCGCAATCGTGTCTGGGATTACCTCCACGGCATCATGCCGGCGCGCGAGCCTTTGGATATCGACGTCCTCTATTTCGACGCGGGAGACGTTTCGCGTGAGAGCGAAGCGGGCTTCGAGCGCCGGCTCGACGCGCTGCTGCCTGGCCTGCCCTGGCAGGTTCGCAACCAGGCGCGCATGCACGTCTGGAAGGACCTGCCGCCCCATCGCGACACCGCGGACTCGATGATCTACTGGCTGGAAACGGTGACGGGCGTCGGCGTGCGCCTCGAGGCCGACGACATGCTCACCGTCATCGCCCCGCTGGGCACCGACGATCTCCTGAACCTGCGCTGCCGCCCGACCCCATACGGCCGAACCCGTCGCCACGAATACGATGCCCGCGTCGAGGCCAAGCGCTGGCGCGAACTCTGGCCCAAGGTCGAGTTCCTCGACTAGAGTTCGGCCCCGATGATCGCTGCATTCCTGCCTCTGGCCGCCATCGCCCTGCTGGGCGCCCTCCTCCGCCACTTCATTCCGGGCATGGAGCAGACGCGCCAGTCGATGAACAAGCTGGTCCTCTACATCTTCCTGCCGGCGCTGGTGTTCCGCACGGTCATGGACGGCACGATCAGCCGCCTGTTCCTCGAAATCCCCGCCCTGGCCGCGATCGGCACCCTGTCCTGCCTGGCGGTGGGCTTCCTGGTGTTTCATTTCCTGCCGATCCCCGGCCCGACCAAGGGTGCGATGATGCTGGGCGCGGCGTTCGGCAACGTCACCTATCTCGGCCTGCCGGTGCTGCTCGGCGTCTTTCCCGGCCAGGCCGACCAGGTCTCCGAAGTCTCGGTCCTGTTCGAGGTCACCAAGTCGTCGCTCAACCTCACGATCGGCGCCATGATTGCTATTGCCTACGGCAGCCAGGAACCGATCACCTTCCGCCGGACCGCACTGGAGGCGCTGAAGCTGCCGCCGATCTGGGCGCTGGTCGCAGCCATCCTGTGGAAGGTCTCGGGCGTGCCCTGCCCGGCCGTGGTCATGGATGCCACCTCGATCCTGGCCGTGGCGGTCAGCGGCATCATGATGCTGTCGCTCGGCATGGCCCTGCGCTTCTCGGCCACGAAGCTGATGGCGCTCGCACTTCCGGTCGCGGCCATCAAGCTGGCCTTCGCGCCGCTGGTCGTCTTCAGCGCCGTGGGCCCGCTCGGGCTCTCGGGTGTTTACGCCAACGCCGCCATCCTCGAGGCGGCGATGCCGAGCCAGCTCCTGTCCTTCATCATCGCGGGAAAATTCAAGCTCGACGAGGAAACGCTGGCCTTCGTCATCATGGTCGACACGGTGCTGGCCTTCGTGACCCTGCCGCTGGTGCGGACACTGCTGCTGTCGTGAGTTACCCCTCATCCTGAGGAGGCTGCGCAGCAGCCGTCTCGAAGGATGGACTACAGAGGCGGTGCTCGTGCCCATGCTTCGAGACGCGCTCCTGCGGAGCGCTCCTCAGCATGAGGAGGGGGTATGATTCTGTCCTACTTGGGTAGATTCTAGAACAACCTCATCTGCCTTGCGTCGCGCTTGGCGTCGACCAGGGCGGTGCGGGCGGCAGCAGGGACGGCGAAGCGCATCGTGTCGAGCCGGTAGCGGACGCGGTTGAGGTCGAGCCGTTTCACCGCGGCGGAGAAGCGTTGGCTCAGCAGCTGCGCGATCGGGCCCTCGCCCTTCATGCGCGTGCCGAACTCCGCCTTGTAGAGTTCGCCGCCGCGCATCTGGCGGACCAGCGACAGGATGCGCTCGGCGCGGTCGGGGCGGTTGGCGCGCAGCCATTCCTCGAACAGCTCCTTGATCTCGAGCGGCAGGCGCAGCGCCGTGTAACCGGCGCGCGTGGCGCCGGCCGCCGCCGACGCGTCGAGGATCGCTTCCATCTCGTGATCGTTGAGGCCGGGGATCATCGGCGCCGTCATCACGCCCACCGGAATGCCCGCCGCCGCGAGTTCGCGGATCGCGTCGAGCCTTCGATGCGGCGCCGAGGCGCGCGGCTCCATGGTGCGCGCAAGGTCGCGGTCGAGCGTCGTCACCGACAGGAAGACCTCGGCCAGGTTGCGCTTGGCCATGTCGCCCAGAATGTCGATGTCGCGGGTGATCAGGTGGTTC
>JBILYJ010000014.1:0-25231 GCA_044377795.1 Reyranella sp.
CCCGGCGAATCGCTGGACGTCTCCAGCACCGTCGAAGCGCCTTCGCCCTCGCGTCCCCCTCGCTGACCTGACCCTCCGTCGCCCATGACCGAAATCCAGGCGGACGCGCCTGGCCGTCGTCGCGCCGCCGTCGAGCGCTGGCTGCGTGCCGAGATCGCGGAAGCGGCCAACAGCGGCGTGCGGCGCGCGATCGTGCTGGGCGCGGTCGCCGCGGCCCTCGCCGTGCCGCAGGCCTGGCTGCTGGCCCATGCCATCGCCCCGGTCGTCATGGACAAGGCACCCGTCTCGTCGGCCCTTCTCTGGCTTCTGCCGGTACTGCCGCTGCTGGTGCTGCGCTTCTTCCTCGCCACCGCGTCGGGGCGTGCGGCACTCGCGGCCGCCGGTCGCGTCAAGGCGCGCATCCGGTCGGCGCTGCTGCGCCATCTGGCATCGCTCGGGCCGGCGGCGACGGCGGGACGCAGCACAGGCGAAGCCGCGACCGTCGTGCTCGAAGGCGTCGATGCGCTCGACGCCTACGTGTCGCGCTTCCTCGCCCATCTCGGCGTGCTCGTCGTCCTGCCGCCGCTCGTGCTGGTCGTCGTCCTGCCGCGCGACTGGATCTCCGGGCTCGTGTTGCTGGTGACGGCGCCGGTCATCCCGCTGTTCATGATCCTGCTGGGGCTCGGCGCGGAGAAGCTGAACCGCCGGCAGTGGCTACGCCTCCTGCGCCTGTCCGGCCGGCTGCTCGACGGGCTGCAGCGGCTGACGACCTTGCGCCTGATGAATGCCGGCGACAGGGAGGCCGAGCGTCTCGCGGAAGCGGCCGAGGATTATCGCACGAGTACGATGGCGGTGCTGAGGGTCGCCTTCCTCTCGACGTTGGCGCTGGAGTTCTTCGCAACCGTCGGCATCGCCCTGGTCGCCGTGCTGATCGGCTTCCGCCTGCTCGACGGCGCGCTGGGCTTCGAAGCCGCGTTCTTCGTGCTGCTGCTGGCGCCCGAGTTCTACGCCCCGCTGCGCCAGCTCGGGCTCGACTATCACGCGCGCATGGAAGCCCTGGCCGCCGCCGAACGCATCCTCGATCTGCACGCGGAGCCGTCGCTGCCGGCCGGAGGGGAGCGGCCCGTCCTCGGTCCGGCCCTCACGATCGAATGCGAAGGCGTGAGCTTCGCCTGGGAGCCGGACCGGCCTGCCGTCCGGGATTTCTCCCTGCGCCTCGTGCCGGGTGAGATCGTGGCCCTGGTCGGGCCAAGCGGCGCGGGCAAGAGCACGTTGCTGTCGCTGTTCATGGGGTTTCTGCGCCCGCAATCGGGTCGGGTTCTCGTCAACGGCCACGACCTCGCCACCCTCGATCCCGCGCACTGGCTCGGCCATGTCGCGGTCGTGCCGCAGCGGCCGCACATGTTCGAAGGCAGCGTGCTCGACAACATCCGGCTTGCGGACCCCGACGCGAGTCCAGAGCGCGTGCGGGCCGCCGCCCGGCTGGCGGCTGCCGACGGGTTCATCGCCGCGCTGCCCCAAGGCTATGACACGCCGCTCGGCGAGCATGGCGAGACATTGTCGGGCGGTCAGGTCCAGCGGCTGGCGCTGGCGCGGGCCTTCCTCAAGGAGCAGGCCGGCGTGCTGCTGCTCGACGAGGGCACGGCCGGACTCGACCGCGGCACGGAGGCGGCGGTGGCCGACGCCATCCGTCGGCTCGCGGCTGGTCGCACCACGCTGATCGTCACGCATCGCCTCGCGACCGTCGCTCTCGCCGACCGCGTCGTGTTCCTGGACGAGGGACGCATCGTGGAGCAGGGGCCGCGCGCCGCGCTGCAGGCAGACGATGGTCGCTTCGCCCGCCTCCTCAGCGATGCGGGACTCGCCCCATGAGCGACCCCGTGAGCGACATGGCCGTCGTCCGCCGCCTGCTCGCGCTCGCCCGGCCGTGGCGCGGCTGGATGGGGCTCGCGGCCTTGGTCGCCTGCGCCACGGTGCTCGCCAGCGCGGCGCTGATGGGTGTCGCCGGCTGGTTCATCGCCGCCATGGGAATCGCCGGCGTCACCACCGGCATGATGAACTACTTCCTCCCGGCGGCGGGCATCCGCTTCTTTGCCATCGTCCGCACCGGCGGACGCTACGGCGAGCGGCTGCTGAGCCACGAGGCCACCTTCCGACTCCTGGCAGGCCTGCGCCTCTGGTTGTTCCGCAGGCTCATCCCCCTGTCGCCGGGCCAGCTCCAGTCGCGGCGCGGCGGCGACCTGGCGGGCAGCCTGCAGGCCGATGTCGACACCCTTCAGCACGCCTATCTGCGCCTGGCCTCGCCGATTGCCGTGGCGCTGGTGTGCAGCGTCGCGATCGTTCTGGTCGTGGCTGCCCTGCATCCGCCGACAGCGCTGGCGCTCGCCGTGCTGCTGATCGTGGCCGGCGGCATCGTGCCGACACTGGCGCGCCGCGCCGCTGCCGCGCCTGGCGCGCAAGCCGTCGCCTCGCGTGCCGCCCTGCGCGTGGCGACGGTCGATCTTCTGCAGGGGCTGACGGATCTCCGCGTTGCGGGCGCCGTCGAGCGCCAGCTCGCCGTCCTCGACGGGCTGGGCGAGCGCCTGGTCGACAGTCAGTGCCGCGCCTCGACCGCGGGGGTGGTGGCGGAGGCGGCGGTCGGCCTGTCGGCCGGTCTGGCGCTGTGGAGCGCCGCGTTGCTGGCCTCGGCGAGCGTCGCCGCGGGCGGGCTTTTTCCCGGCCTTGCGCCCGCCCTCGTTCCGGCGCTCGCGCTCGCCGCCCTGGCGGCCTTCGAAGCGGTGGCGCCGTTGCCGGCGGCCATGGAACGCTGGGGCGAGGTGAGGGCCGCGGCCCGCCGCATCTTCGATCTCGCCGATCGAACGCCTTCCATCGTTGCCGGGCCCGATCCGTCGCCTGTGGCGTGCGACGCGAGCATCGTGTTCTCGTCGGTGCGATTGCGCTACGCGCCCGGTTCGCCGCCCGCCCTCGACGGGCTCGATCTCGCGATTCCCGACGGCCGGCATCTCGCGATCCTCGGACCCAGCGGCGCGGGCAAGAGCTCGCTGGGCCGGCTCCTGGTGCGCTTCTGGGACTATGAAGGCGAGATCAGTCTGGGTGGGCACGACCTGCGCCGCTATCGCCCGGAGGACCTGCGCCGCCTCGTCGGCATCGCCACGCAGGATGCGCAGCTCTTCAATGGCTCGGTCCGCGACAATCTCCTCATGGCGGCACCGGAGGCGGACGCGACCGCGCTGGACCATGTCCTCGAGGTCGTGCAGCTCGCCGGCTTCGTGCGGGACCTGCCCGACGGGATCGACACATGGATCGGCGAGGCGGGTGCGCGCCTGTCCGCGGGTCAGGCCCGCAGGCTCGTCCTGGCGCGCGCGCTCCTTCGCGATCCCCGCATCCTGATCCTCGACGAGCCGACCGAGAATCTCGACGCCGGCACCGCGCGCCGGCTCATCGCCTCCCTGCGCGCCGCCACACAGAATCGAACGGTCATACTGATCACCCACGATCCGCGAGCGGCCGCCCAGTTCACCGACGAGATCGTGCAAATGGCGGAGGGGCGAATTGTCGGATGAATCTCTTTTCCCCAGGGCCTTTGCCATGCCTGCCGGTCGTCGCGATGTTTCGCGGCAGGTCCTGCCCGCTCGCCTTTTCGGCAGGAAATCCCCCAGGATCGGGCAGTTATGCGTTGCGCGTCGTCGCGTTCCGCGAGACTCCTAGGTGTGACTTCGAAGCAGCTTCCCACGACCGTGCGCTCTCATTCCCGCATGCTGGCGACGCGTCGTCACCTGCTGGGCGCGCTCCCGGCCGTGGCCCTTCTCACGTCCTGTGACAGCCTGCCCGCGAGCGGTCCGACGACGTCGGAAATCGCCGGCGCCGGCCGGCCGGGGCGCCCGGGCGGCACACGGTTCGCCCTGGTCGACGTGACAGCCGACACGGTCGCGATCATGCAGCGCTGGAGCGCAGCGTCGCTCCAGGGCAGCTTCGGGCAGCAGCGCCCCGCCGCCAGACAGCTGATCGGTGTCGGTGACTACGTCCAGGTCGTGATCTGGGAAGCGGCCGCCGGCGGGTTGTTTTCCGGGCCCGCCAACGATCGCGGCGCTTCCGGCTCGCGCTCCGCCACGATCCCCGAGCAGGTCGTGGGCCCCGATGGCGCCCTGACGGTGCCCTATGCCGGCCGCGTGCGTGTCGCCGGGCGCTCGCCGGCCGAGGTCGAGCAGGCGATCGTGCAGGCGCTTCGCGAGAAGGCCATCGAGCCGCAGGTGCTGGTGACGGTGACCCGGAATGTCGCCAACACCGTGACGGTGATCGGCGAGGTGACCAACGGGGCGCGCGTGCCGCTGACCACGCGCGGCGACCGGCTCCTCGATGTCATCGCCGCAGCCGGCGGCACCCGGGCGGCGGCACACGAAGTCTTCGTGACCCTGGTGCGCGACGGCGCGTCAGTCCGCATCCCGATGCAGGCGATCCTCAACGACCCGGCCGAGAACGTCTATGTGCAGGCCGGCGACGTGGTCAGCGTCGCGCGCGACCCGCAGACCTTCACCGCTGCCGGCGCGACCGGCTTCAATACCGTCATTCCGTTCGACGCAGTCGGCATCACGCTCGAGCAGGCGCTCGCCAAGGCCGGCGGCGTCAACGACTTCCGGGCCGATCCGACCGGTGTATTCGTGATCCGCTTCGAAAGGCCGGCCGACTACGACCAGCTTGGTCTCCAGCGGCCCGACCCGTCGGCGCTGCCCGAGGTCCCTGTGATCTATCGGCTGACCTTGCGGGATCCGGTCGGCTTCTTCATCGCCCGCCGCTTCCCGGTGAGAAACAAGGACATGGTCTACGTCTCCAACGCGCCGTCCATGGAGGTCCAGAAGGCGATGACGATCCTTCTGCCGTTCCTGGGCGCCGGCGCGACCGCGGTCGCCGTGGGCGCGGCGACGACGCGGTGACGGCCAGCCGCGCAAGGCGGCGCGCGGCGGATTTCGTCAGAGTTTGGGGGCAGCAGCGGCGGCGGGGAAGCCGGGGATCCGGCGGATGGCGGCCTTGACCTGCTCGGCGGTGATCAGGCGCGTGCACTCGAACTGGCGGGGCGTATTCTTGTGGCGCGGGCACCAGAGGAAGTCGTTGTGGTCGAAGCGCAGCAGCTGATCGTTCCAGCAGCTGTTGCAGGCGTGATAGTTGATGACCCGGTAGGGGGTCGAGAATTCGTTGGTCGGGTGGGTGAAGCCGCTGATCAGCACGGTCGGGGTGCCGGCGGCCCAGGCCAGCCACGACAGTCCGCTCGACAGGCCGACGAAGAAGTCGGCGTGGCGCAGCCAGCGCGCGCGCTCCTGCAGCGGCTTGTCGCCGGTCTGGTCCTCGGCGCCGTAGGGAATGTGGTTCCACATGATGCCGTGGCCGTGCACGGGGCGCTGGTCGATGCAGATGACCCGGTAGCCGTGCTGCTTCAGGAACTCGACGATCTCCCGCCAGCCGGTCGGATTGTTCCAGTACTTCGCCTGCGTCGTGCTCTGCGCGGCGATGCAGACATAGCGTTCCGGGATCGGTCGCGAGGCGTCGGCCAGCGCGAGCCGGGGCGGGGTCTCGGTGGGATCGACGCCGAGGATGTAGCCGGCGGAGCGGTGCAGGCCGACCAGCCGGAAGTCGCTCGGCTGCAGCAGGCCCTCCTTGTCGTCGAAGAACAGCCCGACATTGTAGGTGGCGTAGTAGCGCTCGGGCTTCACCTGATCGTGGTTCACGAAGGTGATGTCGGGGTGGGTGTCGCGGAACAGCGGGATCAGCCATTCGGCCATCGCCACGGTGAGACGGCAGCCGTGGTTCTCCTTGAAGCGCACGGCGTAGGGGAACCAGCCGAGCGTGTCGCCGAGCGTGCCCACCGGCAGCTGCACCAGCACTTCGCGGTCGGCGGCGGAATAGTCGTGCTGGAAGACCTTCTCCTCGCCCTCCCAGACCTCGATGCGGAAGCGCACGAAGTAGCGCTTGCTGCTGTTCACCCGGCCGGACTTGATCTGCGTCTCGAACAGGATGTTGTCGGTGTCGATGTCGCTGAGCCGGATGCGGCGAAGCTGGCCGGTGTCGTCGATGCCGATGCGGCAGCCGTCGTTGAAGTCGAACCAGATGCCCTTGGGCCCCTGCAGCAGGGGGTTCTGGGCCGGTGGCGTGAACGCCCTCTTGGGAGGCTCCTCCGGGACGGCCGGTGACGGCGCGGCGGGCACCGGTGCGGCGGGCGCGCCGGGTGGCGGCGTGTCGAGCGTGACCGAGAGGACCGGCTGGGGCGGTGGTGCGGTTTGATCTGGCATGATGGGGGAACTCGACGGGTTCGGCAGAGGCGGACGCGCCGCCCCTGCGCCGGTCTAGGCGTGGGGATTGGCGAGCAGGCTGAACGCGCCCGGGGGCGCGGCCGTCGTGTCCGTGATCTGCGTGCCGGTTACGCCATAGCTTGCCGGCGTGAAGTCGCCGGCGACATAGTTGCCGAAGAGGTTGATGGAAGCCTGGAGCGTGCCGCTGGTGATCGTGAGGACACCCGCGCTGCCCGAAGACTGGTTCCATGTCGCCGACGTGACGCCGGACGTGAAGCCGATGTCGGCGAAGGCCAACGTGCCGCTCTGAAATCCGTAGCCGGAGATGCTCAACTGTGCGTCGATCGAGACGGAATCGTCGAACTTCACGGTGCCGCCCGCCGTGGCGAAGGTGATCTCGGAGCCGCTCGTCAGGGCGCCGCTGATGAACTGGAGGAAGCCGCCGCTGATGGTGGCGTCCTGCAGGGAGCCGCCGGACCATACAAAGGCCTGGCCGGTGCCGATTACAGCGAGGTCGTCTGCAATGCCGCCGGCGATGACATGATAAGTGCCGCCACTGTTGATCTGCGCGGAGGTCGTCGTGCCGCCGGAAAAGGTGATGGCCGAGCCCGCCGAATTGACGATGGTTCCGGACGCGACGCCGTAATTGTACTGGAAGCCGCCGCTGTTGACCGTGGCCGAGAAGGCGGAGCCGGTCGGTCCGACATGCTGGCTGCCGACGTTGATGACGGTGTTGCTGTCGATACCGCCGCTCCAGACGACCTGCAGGCCGCCCACGATCGTCGTGTTCACGGACGATCCGCCGCTGTGCACATGCATGAGCCCGAAGCTCTGGACCAGCGAGTTCGAGGCGATTGTCCCGGAGTCCCAGACGAGCTGCGTACCGCCGGACTGGATGGTGGTGTTGCTGGCGTGAGCGCTGTCATAGACATACTCGTAGCCGGCACTCTGGATCGTGGCGCCGGAGGCCACGCTGCCGGAGCCCCACACGACCTCGAAGCCGCCCGACTGGACCGTGGCGGCCAGCGAACTGCCCCCCTGATAGGCGTACTGGTTCGTGCCCGACTGGATGGTCGTCGAGGCGGCGCTGCCGCCGGCATAGGCATTCAGCGCGCCACCGCTGCCCTGCAACAGCGTGCCAAGGGCTACGCCGCCGGAATAGACATAGCCGCTGCCGCCGGCGATGGTCGCACTGCCGGAAACCAGCGTCGCCGTCACCCAGCTTCCCGACACGAAGGAACTGCTGTTGTAGGAGCTGCCGGCACTGCCGCCCGCGGAAACGAGAAGCTGTCCGCCGGCCTGGATCAGCGAATTCATCGCGAAGCCGCCACCACCGGAAGACGTTGCGCCGCCGACGACCTGCTTGCCCCCGCTCAGCACCGTCGTCCCGGACGCGAAGCCGCTGCCGAAAATGTACTGGTTTCCGCCCGAATTGACCGTCGTCGCGCTCGCAACCGACTGATGCGCCTGCCCGCCGACATACTGGAAACCGCCGCCATTGACGGCGACCGCCGAGGTCGTGCCGTAAACGTAGCCGCTGCCGCCACTCGCGATGGTCATGCTGGTGGCGGTGGCGCCTGACCAGACCTGGTGCTGCCCGAGCACGATGGCGCCGCGGTCGACGCCGCTCGCGACATACTCGATGCCGCCGGCGCTGATCATGGTCGCGCTGGCCGTGCCGCCATTCACCGTCAGGGCTCCGCCTGACGTGATGACCAGGCCGGCGCTCGTCTGTCCCGTTTCGAGGGAGAGGTTGTAGGTGCTGATGGCCGTACCCTGCGCCACCGTGAAGCTCTGGACCACGCTGGGGTTGTTGAGGGCGGAGGTGAGCCCTGAATCGGCGAACTCCTGCATCTGGACGGTGTAGGCGCCGTTGGCGAACGACACGGGCGTCGAGGTCGCCCAGTTGCCGTCGGCATCGGCCCGCGCCATCAGATAGCCGCCGTTCGACACGATCTCCGAGGGCAGCGCGCCGCCGCTCAGGGCCGAGAAGGTCAGCTTGGCGTAGCTGCTGCCGAAGATCTTGTTGGTATAGGCGCTGACGTAGAAGTTGCTGGCGGCGGTCTGCTGCTGGAGCGCGGCCTGGTCGGAACCGTTCCAGCCGAACACCAGGCCGCCGTTGTAGACGGTCTGGGGTGTTGTGGTGCCGGAGGTCTGGGCGCTCCAGACTTCATAGGATTGCAGGAAGGGCGCGCCGTCGCTCGACGTATAGCCCGGCCGCATGCCGACAAGCGGCGCCCAGGGCAGGAGGCTCCCCGAGACGGTCGTCAGCAGCGACGGATCGAGCGTGTTCGTGCCCCCCTGGAAGAAGCTGATCGTCATCCCGCCGGTCGTGACGTACTGGCCCGTCCCCGTGCCGGTGATCGCGGCGAGGCCGTCGATGGCGATGTAGCCGCCCTGGCTGGTGTAGTTGGGATTGAGGATGTTGCCGGCCGAATCGACCGTCATGTAGAAGTTGAAGGTCTTGGCCGCCGCCCCCGTGCCGACGACGATCTGGTACCAGTTGACGCCGGTGCCCGAGGTCGCGGCCGTGACCGGCAGGTCCAGCAGGTTGACGACGCCTGATACGGGGTTGCCGTACGTCGTCGTCGTGTAGCCGCCGCTGCCGTTGCTGGTGACCTTGTAGTTGTTGAAACTGCTGATTGTGGGCAGCACGACATCGGCGGCCTGGGTAGCCCCCTTCAGGACGATCTGGATCGGCGTGCCTTCGATGAGCTGCGTCTGTCCGACGTTGAAGTTCAGCGTCGTCTGGATGCCGCTCGAATTGACACCGGCCGGGACCAGGTAAGCGCCGCCTGTCGGAGCGATGTAGTTGGCGATGGTCTGCGAGGTGTAGCCGGTCGGCGTGTCACTGTCTCCGAACAGCGTGACGGTGATGCTACTCGTGGGGGACCCGGTGGGGCTTTGGGTGACATCGATAAGCGGGCCGACATTGAAGGCCCGAGTCAGGAAGTCGGAATAGCCGTTGCCGTAGGAGTTCGTGTAGTTGAAGAACACCTTGGCGTATTCGTCGTAGGAGACGTAGCCCGGCGGTGTCACGAGGCCGGACGAGGCGCCACCGAAGGCATAGGTCGGATCCTGGTTCCACTCCTTGTTCAGGATCAGCGGTGTGGTGACCAGCGAGTTCAGCGACTTGCCTGTGGCGTCGTAGTAGCCGGCCGTGAACCCCGCGAGGAAGTCGCGCAGGACGGCGCCCCATTCGTTGTTGGAGCCGGTGTTCATCGTGAGGGTGGTCGACCCGCCGGCACCGTTGGGATTCGCCAGACCGGAGACCGTGGCGTTGCCCAGCGTCATGTAGATGCTGTTCGCCAGGTCGGCCGGGGTGATCGTGATCGTGCCCTGGATCTGGCTGGCCGCGTCCGGCGTCAGTACGAAATTGCCGCCGCTGAACGTCACCCGATAGGAGTAGAAGCCGGCATTATGCCAGACATTGTTGCCGTCCGGCGCGCCGTTGAAATAGCCGGTGACCTGGATCTGGTCGGCCCCGGCAGCACCGCCCGAACCGGCCGAGACCGCCGTGCTGCTCTGCAGGTTCGTGATATAATTGTTCCAGTTGGACGTATGATAGTTCGTCCCGCTGATGTTCTCGGAGATCGCGGTGGCCGGCGAGATCGCCATGCGCGGTCCGGCAAGACCGCCGGAGGTCGCGGACGTGAAATACTGGATGCTGCCGCTGCCGCCGGCACTGACGAGTTCGTTCCAGATCGTGTTGCTGCTGCTGACGCCGCCGCCCTGGATCAAATACCCGCGCGTGCCGCTGGTGCCGTCCGCATAGACGACGTCGATCGCCATCGGGATGCCGAAGCCGTTGATATCGGTCAGGTTGCCGGCATCGGCGGGAGCCGGCGTGAAGGTGACCTCGAAACTGTCGTAGCGATAGTTCAGGACGTCGGCGCTGGACAGCGTGCCGGTGGGGGTGATCTGGCTCTCGGTCTGGATCTGGGTGTTCACCGACTCGACGCCGGGTGCCATGCTCTGCAGCAGGAAATAGACCTTCAGGCCCTTCTGATCCGGGAGGTTGAGTGTGGTACTGGACCCCGTCAGTTGCACCCAGGTCGGGGAGGTGCCGCTCGCGTTGAAATAGACCGCCCAGCCTTGGACGTTCGCCTGCCCCAGCTGGGTCGCCATCTGGGTGCCGAAGTTGACCGCGACTGTAGGCATCCGAACCCCCGACCCCGACTACGGTACAGACAACCATACCATAACAAACCTACCGTTTGTCCCTGGAAACACAATACACTCCTTTTCGACGCGCACGGCAGTCGGGAAGCAGAACCTAGAGCCATGGACCCTGACAAGGAGCTGCCCAACGATCCCGGCATCATCGCCCTGGTGATGCTGATGCGCCTGCACGGGGTGGCGGCGGACGGCGACCAGATCCGTCACCGGTTCGCGGCGCGGCCGGTCGGCGTGGCCGAGATGGTCCGTTGCGGCAAGGAATTCGGGCTCAGGACCCGGGTCGTGCGCACCCAGTGGGGCAGGTTGGCCCATACGCCCCTCCCGGTTATCGCAGCGCTGCGGAACGGCAGCTTCCTGCTGATCGGCCAGGTCAACGCGGACGAGGGCAAGGTCCTCGTGCAGGAACCCACGGCCGCCCGTCCGCGGGTGATGACGCAGGCGGAACTGGAGGAGGTGTGGGACGGCCGGATCGTGCTGATGGCGCGGCGCAGCGCGCTCTCCAGCCTGACGCGCCGCTTCGACATCAGCTGGTTCGCCGGGGCCATCGCCAAGTACCGCGGGCTGCTGGGCGAGGTGCTCGTCGCCTCGTTCTTCCTCCAGGTCTTCGCGCTCGTTTCGCCGCTCTTCTTCCAGGTTGTCATCGACAAGGTCCTGTCGCACCGCGTGATCAGCACGCTCGACGTCCTGATCGTCGGCCTGGTCGCCATCTCGATCTTCGAGACGATCCTGGGGGGCCTCCGCACCTATCTCTTCTCGCACACCACCAACCGCATCGACGTCGAGCTGGGCGCGCGGCTGTTCCGTCACCTGCTGGCGTTGCCGATCAACTATTTCCAGACCCGCCGCGCCGGCGATTCGGTGGCGCGCGTGCAGGAACTGGAGAACATCCGGAACTTCCTCACCGGCTCGGCGCTGACACTGGTGGTCGACCTGTTCTTCACCGTCGTCTTCCTCGCGGTGATGTTCGTCTATTCGCCGCTGCTCACCTTCATCGTGATCGGCTCGCTGCCGGTCTATGTCGCCATTTCGGCCGGCGCCACGCCGTTCTTCCGCCGGCTGCTCGACGAGAAGTTCCGGCGCGGCGCCGAGAACCAGGCCTTCCTGATCGAGACGACCACGGGTGTCGAGACCCTGAAGGCAATGGCGGTGGAGCCGCAGATGCAGCGGCGCTGGGAGGAGCAGCTGGCCGGCTACGTCGCCGCGAGCTTCCGTGTCACCAACCTCGGCAATTACGCCAGCCAGGCGGTGCAACTCGTCAACAAGCTGGTCGTCGCCGCGACGCTCTATTTCGGCGCCAAGCTCGTGATCACGGGATCGCTGACGGTGGGCGAGCTGGTGGCCTTCAACATGCTGGCCGGTCGCGTCAGCCAGCCGGTGCTGCGCCTGGCCCAGCTGTGGCAGGACTTCCATCAGGCGAGGCTGTCGGTGGCGCGGCTGGGCGACATCCTCAACACGCCGGCCGAGACCGTCTACAACCCGACCCGGACGGTGCGTCCGCCGATCCACGGCGAGGTGGTGTTCGAGCATGTCGGTTTCCGCTACCGCGTGGATGGCTCGCAGATCCTCCACGACGTGAACTTCACGGTGCCGGCCGGCCAGACCGTCGGCATCGTGGGCTCGTCCGGCTCGGGCAAGAGCACGCTTGTGAAGCTGATCCAGAGACTCTACGTCCCCGAAAGCGGCCGCGTCCTGATCGACGGCGTCGACCTCGCCCTCGTCGACACGTCCTGGCTGCGCCGGCAGGTCGGCTTCGTGCTGCAGGAGAACGTGCTGCTGAACCGCACGGTGCACGAGAACATCGCCCTCACCGACCCGGCGATGCCCATGGAGAAGGTGATCGACGCGGCCAAGCTGGCCGGGGCGCACGAGTTCATCCTGGAATTGCCGGAAGGCTACGACACGATCGTGGGCGAGCGGGGCGGCAGCCTGTCAGGCGGACAACGCCAGAGGCTGGCCATCGCGCGCGCGCTGGTGACCGACCCGCGCATCCTCATCTTCGACGAGGCGACCAGCGCGCTCGACTACGAGAGCGAACGCATCATCCAGGAGAACATGGCCGAGATCGCCCGGGGGCGGACCGTGTTCATCATCGCGCATCGCCTCTCGGCCGTCCGGCACGCCGATCGCATCGTCACCATGGACCATGGCCGGATCGTCGAGGACGGCAAGCATGAGGACCTGGTGCGGACCGGCGGCCGCTACTCCCAGCTCTATCGCCTGCAGGGTGGCATCCAGGTCGTCTCCGACGCCGGGCGCGACCGATGACGGCGGCCGTCACCCTGCCGCCGTCCAAGTCGTCGTCCAAGTCCCGGCCCGTCCGGCGTAGCGCCCACGAGTTCGCGTTCCTGCCGGCGGCACTCGAGGTCGTCGAGACGCCGCCATCGCCGATCGGGCGGGCGATCAGCGGCCTCATCGTGGTGGTCTTCCTCGTCGCGATCCTGTGGGCGTCTCTCAGCCG
This sequence comes from Reyranella sp., assembly GCA_044377795.1. Lineage (GTDB taxonomy): Bacteria > Pseudomonadota > Alphaproteobacteria > Reyranellales > Reyranellaceae > Reyranella. The sequence continues at coordinate 12,898 of JBILYJ010000014.1, forward strand.
GATCGACATCATCACCGTCGCGCAGGGCAAGATCATCCCAACCGGCAGCACCAAGACCCTGCAACCGCTGGAGAGCGGCATCGTAAGGGCGATCCATGTCAAGGATGGCCAGACGGTGAAGGCGGGCGACGTCCTGATCGAGCTGGATTCAACCGTCAGCATCGCCGAACGGACGCGCTCCGAGGCCGATCTGGTGGCGGCGCGGCTCGACGTGTCGCGGCTGCGCGCCCTGCTCTCGGACGCGCCCGATCCGGTCGCGCAGTTCGAGCCGCCCAGGGAAGCGGACCCGGCGCTGGTGGCCGCTCAACGGCATCTCCTCGCCAGCGAGATTGCCGAACGCCGCGCCAAGATCGCGGCGGTCGACAACCAGAAGGTCCAGAAGGAGAAGGAGGTCGCCACGCTGGCGGCCAGCATCGCCAAGATCGAGGCGATGCTCCCGATCCTGCGCCAGCGGTTCGAGATCCGCCGGGCGCTAATGGAGAAGGATCTCGGTTCCAAGCTGCTTTACCTGCAGGAGCAGGGCGAACTGGTCGGCGCCGAGAACGAGCTGCTGATCCAGAAAAGCCGCCATGCCGAAGCCGTCGCGGCTCTGGGGGCCATCACGGCCACCCGTGACCAGGTGGAGGCCGAGTCCCGGCGCAAGACCGCCGATGAACTGTCCAAGGCCGAGCAGCGCTTGGCTGCCCTCACCCAGGACCTCGTGAAAACCACCCAGCGCACGCGTGAGCGCTCCCTGGTCGCGCCGATCGACGGGGTGGTCCAACAGCTCGCGGTGCATACGATCGGCGGGATCGTCACTCCGGCGCAACCTCTCCTCGTCCTGGTCCCGACCGCGAGCCGGCTCGAGATAATGGCGATGATCCCGAACCAGGACATTGGCTTCGTCGAGGTCGGGCAGAGGGCGGCCATCAAGGTGAGGACCTTCGACTTCACCAAGTATGGCCTGCTGGAAGGCATCGTCGAAAGCGTCTCGATGGACGCGATCAAGCCGGACCCCACACGCGACCTGCCGGACGGACGGTCGCCGGACTCGATGATGCCCGGCCCATCGGGCGCGACGCAGGACCCCGTCTACGCCGCGCGCATCTCGCTCGATCGCAGCCAGATCAAGGCCGGCGACAAGGTCGTCAATCTGGCGCCCGGCATGGCGGTGACGGTCGAGATCATGACGGGCGAGCGCACCATCATCAGTTACCTTCTGTCGCCGCTTTCACGGCATGGCCACGAGAGCATGAGGGAGCGGTAGGTCGCGGCGTCTGGGCGCTGGAGATCGGTGCGATAACGTGCGAATAATCCTACAGGGGAGTTGCTAACTCGGGGGCGGGTGCAGGCCATGAAGCGCGATGCGGTGATCATGGTGACGGGTGCCGGCGGCCTGGTGGGCTCCACGTTCCTCGAGCACCTGGCAAGCGAAGGGTTCACCAGGCTCGTTCCGGTGCTGCGCCGGGACTGCGATCTTTCCGATTTCAAGAGTACGGAATTGCTGTTCGCCCGCACGCGACCGACGCACGTGTTCCACGCGGCCGGCCGGGTCTACGGCATCCTGGGCAACATGATGAACCAGGGCCTCTCCTTCTACGACAACAGCATGATCAACACGAATGTCGTCGAGGCCGCCCGCCTGCACGGCGTCGAGAAGATCACCGTCATGGGAACGGGCGCGGTCTATCCCTATCCGCCGCCGGGCGTCCCGCTCCGCGAGCACATGATCCACTTCGGCATTCCGCATGCGTCGGAACGCGGATACGCGAACGCCAAGCGCGCGATGCTGGCCATGCTCGAGGCCTATGAGGAGAGCTATGGCCTCAAGTGGGCCTATATCGTCTCCTGCAATCTCTTCGGGCCGCACGACAGGTTCGATGTGAAGTTCGGGCACGTCGTGCCGTCGCTCATCCGGAAGTTTCACGAGGCCCGGTGCAGTGGCGGCAGCGTGGAAGTCTGGGGCAATGGCTCGGCGCAGCGTGATTTCATGTACAGCCGGGATGCCGCCCGGGCCTTCCGGACCATCATGGAAAGCGTCGACGGTGCCGTGAACATCGGCAGCGGCGTCGTCTACAGCATCGGCGAGATCGTCGACATGCTGGGAGCGATCACCGGCATGGCGGACCGGGTACGCTGGGATCCGACCAAGCCGAACGGGCAGGAATATCGCGAGTACGACCTCAGCCGCATGCGCCTCGCGGGTTTCCAGTGCCGGCATTCGATCGCCGAAGGCCTGCGCGAGACCTGGGACTGGTACTGCCGCGAGTTTGACGGCCAACCGGCGGCAGGACCCGCGGGCGCCGAAGGAGTATCCGCGAGCCTTTGAGGCCCGGATACATCGACACATGGCGATCAGCACAGGCACGGCAGTTCCGCCGGAAACACACAGGACACCGACAACCGAGGAGCGGTTGAGCGCGCTCGGACTCGATGACCGGCGGCGCATGGTTCACAGGCTGCTGCCGCTCGAGACCGGCTGCGGCCTCGAGATCGCGCCCAACTGGGCGCCGGTCGTCACGAAATCGGAAGGCGACGTGCTCTATTGCGACTACCTCACCTACGAGCAGTTGCTGGAGCGCGAGAGGACGAATCCCGGCCGCATCCAGCACGGCCTGCGCGTCCAGCGTCTCGACTTCATCTGGGAGATCGGGAAGACGCTGCAGGAATGCGCCGGTACCGCCGCGCCCTTCGACTATGTCGTTTCGTGCCACGTCTTCGAGCACGTGCCGAATTTTCTCGAATATCTCTACCAGGTCCGGGCCGTCGTGAAGGACGATGGCGTGATTGCGATGGTGCTGCCGGACGCCAAGGGCAGCGGCGAGTATTTCAGGCGCGAGACGAATGCGGCCGAGCTGATCAATTCCTACCTGCTGGGACAGACCGTGCCTTCGCCCGGCCAGGTGTATGACGGGCTGAAGAATCTCTTCGACTTCCAGAACGTTCCCCTGGAGGGCCGCACGCTCGCCGACGTGAAGCGGCTCTTCACCGACGCCGACTCCTATGCCGCAGCGCTGCGCGCGAGCCAGGAGTATGTCGACGTCCATTGCTGGGCCTTCTCCCGCGACGGCTTTGCCGAGGTCGCGCGCGAACTGAGGGAGATCGGCCTTTTCGATTTCGAGATCGAATCGCTCGCGTCCAATCCGGCGACGCAGACCGGGCACGGCTCCGAGTTCTACGTGAAGCTGCGGCCGACCGCGCCGCCGCGGCCGTCCCGGCTGCGTGCACCGATGCTGCCGCTGCCACCCCAATCAGGCCCGGACGACGAGCCGGGGTTGTCCGAAATCGAGCGGGTCAGGGTTCACGGCGACAAGGCGTTCCGTGAGGCGGTCGCCGTGCAGGACGCGCTGAAGGCCGAGAAGGACGCGCTCGAAGCCGCGATGGCACGGGCGGTGGCCCATGGCGAGAAGGCCTTCCGCGAAGCCGTGGCCGCCCAGGACGTGCTGAAGGCCGAGAAGGCATTCGCGGAGAATCGGCTTGCCCTGCTGGACGCCAGCTCCCTCGTCAGGCTGGGCCGCCGGCTCGGCCTGCTTCCCCGATAGGCGATGACGTCCCGGAACCGAATGACCATGACGCAGAAAAGACTGGCGATCGTCTGTTCCTACAACGAGAGCTGCGGCAACGCATCGTACGCCCATGTGCTCAGGAACAAGTTCTCGGAGTACGTCCACTGCGACGTGATTCCGCTCGACCTCTTCCTGCTGCAGAAGTCCAGTCCCGCGTTCCAGTCGGCGGGTGACAGGCACATCGCCGGGATCGCGGCGCGTCTCGCGGGGTACGACTACGTCAACATCCAGTTCGAGGTGGGTCTTTACGGCGCAAAGGACAGCGTCGTTCTGCGACGCCTGAAAATGCTCCTGGATGGTTGCCGGAACGTCGTCGTCACCATGCATCGCATCAACCCGCCGACCTTCCACCTGCCGCGCGTCCTCTGGCAGTTCGCCGAGACGTTCGTCGCGGGGCATCCGATCATCGCCACGCGGGCGCTGCTCGGGGAAATTTTCTACATGCGTCCGGCGGCCAAGCTCTATTCCCGCATCATAGAGGCCTGCCGGGGACGGTCGCGTTCCGCCAACGTCAGTATCCTGGTCCATACGAAGCGGGAGCGCCGCATCGTCAAGGAGATCTACGGCTTCGACAAGGTGGTCGATTTTCCGATCACCTTCCTGACCGAGGAACAGCGCCGCGATGTCCTGGAGAAGACCGATGTCGAGGCGTTCCGGCAGCGCCACGGGATTGCACCCGGCACCAAGGTGATCGGCGCCTTCGGATTCATCTCCTCCTACAAGGGCTACGAGACGCTGATCCATGCGTTGAAGGAACTTCCGGACGACCATCACCTCTATCTGTTCGGCGGACAGCATCCTGCGTCCGTCGCGGAGAACGTGCCGCTGGATCCGTACATCGAATCCCTGCTGAAACTCATCAGGGAGAAGAACGAGGAGGTCGTGGTCGACGCCCGCCGGCGACTGATGCCCTTGGGGCGCGGCAGGATTGCGCCGGAGCACACAGGTCCGGAAGTGGCGGAGAGGGTGGAGGATACGCTTTCCAAACTTCTGTCGTATGACCTGCTGAAGCGTGTCCATTTCGTCGGCGAACTGTCGGATCCGCAATTCATCGAGGCGCTACGCGGTTGCGACGCGGTCGTGCTGCCGTATCTCGAGGTCGGCCAGAGCATGTCCGGTGTCATCGCGCTCGCGATCGAGTGCGGCGCCAATCTCTATTGTGCCCGCAACAGGTCCTTCGCCGAAGTGATGAAGTACTACGGCGAGGTCTTCGTCTCGTTCGACATCGGCAACTATGTCGAGCTGGCCCAGAAGATCCAGCGTGGCGGCAACCGCTTCGAGGAGGCCCGCAGCCGCGCCCTGGCGACCTACAACCTGCACAGCAACGTGGCCTTGCATCTCGAGAGAATGGGCTTTGTCCTGCCGGCCGAGGCCGAGCTGCCACGGGCGGGGACGATGCAACCGGCGGCGTAAAGCCGCTCGACGGGAGCAGTTCCGATGGCGACACCCGACGGGCTGGACGAGGAACTTGCGCTGGCGCTGGCCGCCGTCGAAGCCGACCCGGCCAATGCCTATGGCCTCGCCGTGGTGGCCGAGCGTCTTCGCCTCGCCGGCCGGGAGGAGGAGGCGGCCGCGGCCGTCCGGCGGGCCGCCGCGCTCAATCCGGGCGACGATCGCGTGCTCAGGAAGTCGCAGACGCTCCTGCTCATGGTGGGCGATTTCGCCGCCGCCGTGGAGCAGGGGCGCCTGCTCGTCGGCCGAGACCCCGCGGATCCGGAGGCGCGCTTCCAGCTGATCTTCGGACTGTTGGCGTTGCGCGCGCATCGCGAGGCTCTGGATCATCTCGACATCTACCTGCAGGGCGCCCCTGAGTCGGCGCTGGGCTGGCGCAATCATGCCGGTGCGCTCGAGGTGCTGGGCGAGTTCCATCGCGCGCTCGCCTCGTCGAACAGGGCGGTGCTGCTCGAGGCGTCCAACCCGGAGTTCCGCCTCCATCGCGCGGGCCTGCTCAACCATCTGGGCCGGACCGCCGATGCCCTGGCCGAGGTCCGTGCCGCCGAAGCGATCGAGGGCGAGACCGCCCGGGTCGCGTGGTTCGGCAGCGTCATCCATGACGGTGCCGGCGATCTCGACGCCGCGATCGACCATGCCCGCAGAGCCCGTGATCTCGCGCCCGACAATCTCGACTTTGTCCGGTACGTCGCGGACCTCGAGAAGCGGCGGGCGGCGAGGATGACGCTGCCGCTCCCTTCCGGCGCCGGCGAACCGCCGGGACAGGTCGCGTCGCGCCCGGGCTGGCAGGCCAGAACGCCCGCCCGGCCGAGCTGGCGCGCCGCCGTGGCCAGCCAGGGACGCATCCTGATCGCGCTGCTGCTGCGCGACGCGCAGACCCGCTTCGGCGAAACGCGCCTCGGCTACCTCTGGGCCCTTCTGGAGCCGATCTCCCATCTCGCGCTGATCGCCACCGTGTTCGCCGCCACGCATATCGGCGGAACCGCGCCGGTCGGCAGCAACCTCATCGTCTACTACTTCACCGGGGTGCTGCCCTACCTGCTGTTCTCCAACACGGTCTTCGGGGTGCAGCAGAGCCTCGTCGCCAACCGCCCCCTGCTGCAGATCCCGCTGGTCCACCATGTCGATGTCCTGCTGGCGCGCGGTCTGCTCGAGCTGCTCACCCAGTTCTGCGTCGCCATCATCGTGCTGACGGCTTTCGTGCTGCTCGGCCTGCCGGCGGTTCCGAACGACGTATTCGACGCGGCCAGCGGGCTTTTCGCGATCTGGGTGGTCGGCTTCGGTATTGGGGTCATCAATGCGACCATCATCCACTTCGTGAAGTCGTGGGACCATGTCTTCGCCAACGTCGTGCGCGCCCTCTACTTCACGTCCGGCATCTTCCTCAATCCGGCCGAGATGCCCGAATGGGTGCGCAACATCCTCGTCTGGAACCCCATCCTGCAGGCCATCGACTGGATCCGCAGCGGCTTCTTCGACAGCTGGCATCCGGTCTGGCTCGATCGCGGATACGTCGTCCTGTGGGGACTTGCCGCCGTCCTGATCGGCTTCAGCCTGGAACGCGCCTGCCGCCGGCGGCTCTCGGTCGAATGATTACCCTCGACCACGTCCACAAGAGTTACCGCACGCCGGAAAGCCGCCGCAGGGTGCTGGATGACGTGAGCGTGGTCCTCGCCGACGGGGTGAACATCGGCATCCTGGGCGTCAACGGCGCGGGCAAGTCGACCCTGATGCGGCTGCTGTCCGGAACCGAACTGCCCGATCGCGGCGACATCCGGCGCACCAGCCGGGTATCGTTCCCGCTGGGCTTCGGCGGCGCGATCCATCCCAACGCCACGGGACGCGACAACGTCATCTTCCTCGCCCGCGTCTACGGCGTGGACCGCAGGGCCGCCATCGAGTTCGTCCGGGAGTTTGCCGAACTCGACAGCTACTTCGACATGCCGACCCGGACCTATTCCTCCGGCATGATGGCACGGCTGTCTTTCGGCCTCAGCCTTGCCATCGACTTCGACGTCTACCTGGTCGACGAGATCACGGCGGTGGGGGACGCGCGCTTCCAGTCGCGCTGCCACGAGGCATTCCAGCAGCGGATCCGCCATGCTAGCGTGATCATGGTTTCGCACAGCTTCGAGACGATCCGGTCCTATTGCGAGAAGGGGGCCATCCTCAACGATGGCAAGCTCGTGATGTACGAGAGCGTCGAAGGGGCGATTGCGGACTACAGGAAACTCCTGGGCCTCGATGGGGGCCTCGACGGAGGCCCCGAGCCGGGCGGGTGAGTGTCACATGAGCCAGAGGGTCATCCAGCTGCGCAAGGAGACGGTGGAGGAGCCGGACCTGCTCGCGCGTCCGCTGCCTGCCGTCCGGCGCAAGCGCGGCATGAAGGGCCATCTCCTGGCCTTCCTGCTGCTGGCGCTTGTCCCGACCGTCGCCGCCGGCGTCTACCTGTACGGCTTCGCGGCCGACCAGTATGTCTCCGAGTTCCGCTTCAACCTGCGGCGTGCCGCGGAGCCCGTTCTGGCGGGCGGCGCCAACAACGGAATTCCGTCCGCGTCGCTGGCGGCCAGCGGGCTGACGGCCAGCCAGATCTGGGACTCGCAGACGATCGTCCAGTTCATCAGGAGCCGCGACGTCGTCGACGCGCTCGAGGCGGAGTTGGGCTTCGAGCGGCTCTACCGGCGGAACGAGGTCGACTGGTGGAGCCGTCTTGGCGATGCGCGGTCGATCGAACGGAAGACCGAGTACTGGCGCGGAATGGTCGAGCCGTTCTTCGATACCATGACAGGGGTCATCTCCGTGTCGGTGCGGGCGTTCACGCCCGAAGATGCGCTGGCCGTCGCGAATGCCGTGTTGAGAAGCGCCGAGAAGACGGTGAACGAACTCTCGACGCGCGCGCAGAAGGATGCGATCTCGTTCGGCGAGGAGGAGGTGGCGAAAGCGGACCGCCGGCTGGTCGAGGCGAGGGTGGCCGTCCGTGACTTTCGCGACAAGGCCGAGATGGTCGATCCGGGGCGCTCGGTCGATGTCGACATCAACCTGCAGGCCCACCAGCGTGAGCGGCTGGCGACGCTGCAGGCGCAGTACAACTCCATCAGCAAGTCGGCGCCGAACGCGCCGCAGCTTCGTCACCTCGGGGTCGAGATTGCCGCCATCGAGGGCATCATCCGCGATCAGCAGGTCGGCATGACGCAGGGGCGCAAGGCGGCTTCGGAAAAAACCGGCGGTCCGACGATCACGGCGCTGATGGGCGGATACGAGGCGTTGAAGCTCGAGGAGGCGTTCCGCGAGAAGCTCTATCTCTACGCGCTTCAATTCGCCGAACAGTCGCGCATCGAGGCGATGCGGCAGAAGCTCTATCTCAATGCCTTCGTGAAGCCCAAGCTTCCGGAGGAGGCGCTGTATCCGCGCCGCCTGCGCCTCATTGCCATCGTCTTCTTCGTGGGGCTCGTCGCCTGGGGACTGGGATCTCTCGCCTACTACTCCATCCGCGACCATCTCTGACGGATCAGCGGTAGCGGTCGGCGGCGCCGAGAAAGCCGGCGTAGCGGGCGACCGCCTCCGGGACGGGCGTGAACGGCCTGCGGTAGCCGGCGTTCCGCAATGCGCCGAGCGGCGCTTCGGTCGCATACTGATAGCGATCGCGCAGGTCCTCCGGCATCGGGATGTAGGCGATGCGCGGCTCGCGCCCGACCGCGTCAAACAGGGCACCGATCAGGTCCCGGAACGAAGTCGCATGGCCGGTGCCGACGTTGAGCAGCCCACACGCGGGGCCGTCGCTCACAGCCCAGAGCACGGCGTCGGCCACATCGTCGACCAGCACGAAGTCCCGGCGTTGCCCGCCGTCCGCGAAGTCGCTGCGGTGACTCCTGAACAGCTTGACCTCGCCGCCGCCGGCCGCGATGCCGTGGTTCTTGGCGACGACGCTCATCATGTCGCCCTTGTGATACTCGTTCGGGCCAAACACGTTGAAGAACTTCAGGCCAACGCATCTCGGCGGCAGCGGCAAGCCGCTCTCCCGTCGCTCCGCCACCACAAGATCGAACTGATGCTTGCTCCAGCCGTAGAGATTGAGCGGCCGCAGCTTCCGCAGGCCGGAGAAGGGGAGATCGTCGCTGAATCCCTGGCTTCCATCGCCATAGGTCGCGGCAGACGAGGCATAGACCAGCGGAATGCCGCGCGAAGCGCAGATATCGAGCAGTTCGAGCGAGAACTGGAAATTGTCCCGCATCACCGCGTCGCCGTCGCGGGTCGTCGTCGAGGAGATCGCCCCCATGTGGACGATGGCTTCGACGTCGCGCGCCTTCGCGAGAAACTCGAAGAGCTGTTCCGGGAAGACGAAGTTGCGAAACATCCTCTTTCGGAGGTTCTGCCAGCGATCGTCCTGTCCCAGGCGGTCACAGACGACGATGTCGTCGCGACCTGCGTCGTTCAGGGCGGCTACGACGTTGGAGCCTATGAATCCGGCTGCACCGGTGACGACGATCATGACGCTTTCCTCGTCCCGCGCGGCGCTATTTTCTGTTGATGAGGCGCGTGCTGGAATGGCCCGGCACGAGGTCGATGGTCAGAACCCGGCCGCCGATCTGGCGCACGATGTCCCCGCCGACGATGTCCTCGACCTTGTAGTCGGCGCCCTTGGTCAGGAGGTCCGGCTCCAGACGCGCGATCAGGTCGCGGGGCGTGTCCTCGTCGAAGACGACGACGAGGTCGACATGCCCGATCGCCCCGAGGATTTCGGCACGGGCCTCCTCGTTCTGCACGGGCCTTGTCTCGCCCTTGAGGCGCTTCACCGAGGCGTCGCTGTTGAGGCCCACGATGAGTCGGTCGCACTGGCGGGCCGTCTCGCGCAGCAGGGCGACATGCCCGGGGTGGAAGAGGTCGAAGCAACCGTTCGTGAAGCCGACGGTCAGCCGCTGCCGGCGCCATTGCGCGCGCAGCAGCGAGGCGGTCTCGGCCGACACGCGCGAGCCCTTCGGGACCGGCAGCTGGCCCGCGAAGACGGCGCGCTCGTGTTCGATCTCCGCGGCGGAGACCGTGGCCGTTCCCGGCCTGAGCACCGAGATGCCGGCGGCGATATTGGCAAAGGCCATGGCTTCCTCCGCCGGCCGGCCTTCGGCGATGGCGAGCGAAAAAGCGGCGATGGCCGCGTCTCCGGCCCCGGTCACGTCGACGATCTCATGCGCCCGCGTAGGCATATGGATCGCCGAGCCGTCCGGCCTGACCAGCGACATGCCGTCTTCGGAGCGCGTCACGAGAAGGGTGGCGCCCGTCGCAGCGGCCAAGGAAGAAGCCGCCGCCTCGACCTGCCGGTCATCGTTCACCGGAAGGTTCGTGGCCGCCTCCAGCTCACGGCGATTCGGCTTGATGAAGCTGGCGCCGCGATAGTCCGCGAGGTTGCGGCGCTTGGGATCGACGATCACGTGCAGGCCGGCTCGAGCCGCCAGCGACGACGCGGCTTCGATCACCCGATCCGTGACGAACCCCTTGCCGTAGTCGGAGATCACGACGAGGCGGCATTCGGCCATCCGCGCCTGCAGCGCCGCGATAATCTGCTCCTCGCAAACCGGCGTGACCGGCGTCGTTACTTCCCGGTCGAGGCGCAGAAGCTGATTGTGGCGGGCGAGGAACCGGGTCTTGACCGTTGTCGGCCTCCCCGGGGTCGCGATCGCGTCAAGCGAGACGCCGGCGTGGCGCAGAAGCTGTGCCAGCCGCTCGCCTTCGGGATCGGCGGCCAGGCCGGTGACGAGATGTGCCGTCCCGCCCATGGCGACGATGTTGAGCGCCACATTGGCGGCGCCGCCGCCGGAGTGGATGGTGTTCTCCTGCCGGATGATCGGCACCGGAGCCTCCGGCGAAATCCTGTCGATGCTTCCGAAAACCGAGACGTCGAGCATCGCGTCGCCGATGACCACGATCGGCGTGCCGGTCGCAATCCACGGGCTCAGCCTCGGGGCGAACGAGGCCGTGGACCTCGACGAACGGTCGTTCGCCGGCACTCCCGTTGGGACGCCTGCCTCATGTTCCCGCTCGGATTCCATACCCCCGCCCTGACCGGGCCCTGTCCGGCCAACCGCTCTCGCATCGGGACCGATGCTAGCCCGGCTCATATCGCTCCGCTACTTGGGCTCCGCTGCTCGCCACCTTCTCGCGGTTCCGCCTGTGTCCTCTGCATGACCTGCCGGTCGTCAGTAAGCGGCCTCCAGCAGCCGCTGCGCCGCGGCAATGCGTTCGCCATCGGAGCGGACGCCGGCGTTGGCATTGAAGTTCTTCACCGTCTGCCCTGCGATGAGGGGAATCGCCGATCGCGGGATGTTCATTTCGCTGAGACGAACCGGCATTCCCACGCAGCGGTACAGTCGTTCCAGCTCATCGGCGATGACCAGCCTGACCGGCCCGGTGCCGGGACTGAGGCCGAGGGCTTCGGCGACGACCTGCGCCGCGGTCGCGTCGTCGTCCTGTGACAAGCGGATCCTGGTGGCGTGGATGGTGGAGATCGACTCGCCCTGGCCGACATGCGGGAACTGGACATGCAGGGCGGTGGAGACGGCATAGTCTCCGCCAAAGGAAGAACTGGCCCCCAGGCGGGACCCATCGTCTTCGGCCCGGTTCTGAAGGAAGGCTGCGATGCAGAGATCGGCCCGCGAGGCTGCATCGTCGCGATTCTGGGCAAGGCCGGAATAGGCGCGAAAGGCGAGACGGAACGCCTGAAGGCGATCGCCTTCGACCAGTGGATTGGATTCAGCGGCGGTGATGGCTCCGACAACACTGGAGAAGACCGTAGTGGCGGTCGACCGGTGGGATGACGATGGCGTCGTCATCAGGACTTCGTAATCCAGCAGGATGGCCTGCGGCCGGGTCTTGGGGTCGAAGTACTCCATTCGATGATCCAGATCGGCATTCTTCAGTCCCGTTCCCGCGCGGTTCATCGCGCTGGTGGGGGTCGTCGGGATGTTGACGATGGGAATCTTCGGCGCCGCCAGGCGCGGGCTGTAGGCCGGCTTGTCGGCCGGGTACTGCGTCATGAGCTCGAAGGGATCGCGATCCTCTCCGAGGAAGATGGCGACAGCGCGCGTGGCGACCAGCACGCTTCCGCCCCCGACGGCGATGAGGAGATCGGCATTGGCTGCGCGAGCGGCATCCCGGGCGGCGCAGACATTGGGATAGGGGCAATCCTTTTCGATCTGGTCGAAGACGCCGGCGAAGGTCGGTCCCAGAGCCTTTTCGATACGGCGAACGGTGTCGGTTCGCGCGTTGATCGACGGCGAGCAGATGACGAAGGCGCGTTTGGCGCCGGCGCGAGCGGCGACCTCCTTGAGGGAACTCTCGAGGACGTT
>JBILYJ010000015.1:0-25191 GCA_044377795.1 Reyranella sp.
CGAGGCGATCTCCTCGGCCGCCCCGAACCGGCCAGCCGGCTGGCGCTGGAGGAAGAACTGACGGGCTTCGGCGCCGCCACCCAGAGCGGAAATTCGCTCGTCGAGCGACGGCGTCTGGACCGTCCCCGGACAGATCGCATTGCAGCGGATCCCCTTGGAGACGTAGTCGACGGCGACCGACTTCGTGAGCCCGATGACGGCGGCTTTGGTCGTGCCGTAGATGAAGCGCAGCGCCGCGCCCTTCACCGACGAGGCGGCCGACGACATGTTGACGATCGAACCCGAGCCCTTGCCGAGCATGCCCGGCAGGAAGGCCTGGATCGTCCAGAACATGCTGCGGACGTTGAGGTCGAAGGCGAACTGCCACTGCTCGTCGGTGGCGTCCAGCACCGTTCCGTGATGGACGAAGCCGGCGCAGTTGAACAGGACGTCGACGGCGCCGGTCTCCACGGCGAGCCGGCCGATCGCTTCCTTGTCGAGAACGTCGAGCGTGCGCGCGGTGACGCCCTCCACGCCGGCCAGCGCCTCGAGCTTGCCCGCGTCGACGTCGGTGGCCCAGACCCGGGCCCCTTCGCGCGCGAATGCCCGCGCCGTGGCCGCACCAATCCCCTGCCCGGCCGCCGTGACGACGCAGGTCTTGCCCTTCAAACGCATTTCCGCTCTCCCCTGGCAGGCCTTACTTGATCAGGCCCTTTTCCCTGTAGAACTTCTCCGCGCCCGGATGCAGCGGAATGCCCAAGGCCTGCTGCGACGTCTCGAGCCTGATCACCTTGCCCTTCGCGTGGCCCGAATCGAGCAGCTTGCGGGTATTGGGATTCCACAACGCCGCGGTAATCGCATAGATCAGCGCCTCGGGCTGCTTGATCGAGGTGGCCCAGATCGCGTTGACGCTCACCGTCTTAACGCCGGCGACGTTCTTGTAGGCATCGTCGGGAATTTCATCGATCGCGAAGAATCCGTGCTTCTTCACCAGTCCATCGGCTTCCGGACCGGCGATCGGCACGAGTTCGATGCCGGTGGTCACCGCCAATTCGGAGATGGCACCGTTCGGCCAGCCGCTCACACTGAAGAAGGCGTCGAGCTGCCCGTCCTTGAGCTTGTCGGCGGCCTGTTGCGTCTTCAGGTACTCGGCCTTGAGGTCCTTCTCGGTGAGCCCGTAGGCGGCCAGGATCAGCCGGGCAACGACCAGAGTCCCCGACCCTGGCTCGTCCAGCGACAGCCGCTTGCCCTTGAGATCCGTCACTGACTTGATCCCGGAGCCCTTGCGGGCAACCAGCTGGAAGCTCTCCGGATAGAGGCTCGCAATGGCCCGCAGGCTGTCGGCCTTGGGACGCCCCTCGTAGATGCCGATACCGTTGTAGGCCCAGTAGGCCACGTCCGACTGGACGAAGCCCGACTGCATGGTCCCGGCGGCGATTCCGTTGGCGTTGGCGACGGAGCCGTTGGAGGCGACCGAGGTGGCGACCAGTCCGGGCACGCCACACGAGCCGCCGTCGGCGCAGGAGCGAGAGCCCGGCGGGTTGGAGATGGCATTGGCGATCAGGCCGCCGATCGGAAAATAGGTGCCGGCGGTGGCGCCGGTGCCGATGCGGAAGAAGGTAATGTCCTGCGCCGCGGCAGGTCTCGCGCCCCATGCAGCGGCGCCGAGGCCGCCCAGCAGCGCTGTCCTGCGATTGATCCGCATTGGAGTCTCCTTGCTCTTCAGCATTAAATCGCGTCCGACGCCGTGCCGCAACGATCAGCGTTCAATTCACGCCGATGGCGCGGCTCAATGTCGGCCCGATCTCCTTGTGAATGACCAGATCCGCATCGGCGTCCTGATCCGTGGGCTCGCGATTCACGATGACGAACCTGGCACCATTGCGGCGGGCAAGCTGCGGAAATCCGGCCGCGGGATAGACGACCAGCGAGCTGCCCAGGACGATGAACAGGTCGCAAGCCAGCGTTTCCTCCTGGGCGCGCAGCATCGGCACCTCGGGCATCGCCTGACCGAAGGAAATCGTCGCCGTCTTCACGATGCCTTCGCATTTTTCACAGATCGGCAGCGTGCCCTCTTCGAGGAAGGCCCTCCGGATCGGGGCGAGCTCGTGACGGTGTCCGCAGTCCAGGCAGGTGGCGTAGGTCGTATTGCCGTGCAGCTCGATGATCTTCGACTCCGGGACGCCCGAGCGCTGATGGAGACCGTCGACGTTCTGGGTGATGATGGCGCTCATGCGCCCCTGCTCCACCAGCTTGGCGAGCGCGCGGTGGCCGGCATTGGGCTCTGCCTTCAGCATGGTCTCGTCGGTGGCGAACTTGCGATGCCAGGACTCGCGCCGCATCTCCTCGGAGGCCATGAAGTCGTCGAAGTAGATCGGCTTGTAGCGGGTCCAGATCCCGCCGGGCGACCGGAAATCCGGGATGCCCGACTCGGTCGAGATTCCCGCCCCCGTGAAGGCCACGATCCGCTGGGCCGCATCGACCATCTCGCGCAGGCGTTCGGCTTCGTCCATCAGTCTCCTCCCTGGGCCATCAGGATAGCATCCGGCGATGGGCGCGCACGACAATCCGCCCTAAGCTTCGCCGACCCCTCAGGGAACCCTCGCCGGAGCCGCCGCCATGTCGCGCCACATCGTCTGCCTGACGTTCGACCATGACCATCTCTCCGGGTTCATTGCCCGCGGCATGACCTCGCCGACGGCGATCTCGCGCGGCGAATACGACATCGTCGTCATTCCGCGGCTGGTCGCCCTGCTGGAGCGCTATGGAATCAAGGGCACCTTCTTCACGCCCGGCCACACGATCGACAGCACGCCGCAGGCCGTCGCGCCCTATGTCGAGGCGGGCCACGAGCTCGCCCATCACGGCTGGACGCACCGCCTGCCCGTCACCCTCTCGCGCGAGGAGGAAGAGGAGGAGATCGTCCGCGGCAACGACTCGATCAAGTGCATCAGCGGCCGGACGGCGCGCGGCTACCGGTCTCCCGCCTGGGATCTCTCGCCCCACTCGATCGAACTACTGCTGAAGCACGGCATCCAGTACGACAGCTCGATGATGGGTCACGACTACGACTGCTACTTCGCCCGCCAAGGCGACGTCGCCGAGCTGCTGAGCCCGTTCGTGCGCGGCCGCGAGACGCCGCTCCTCGAGATGCCGATCAGCTGGTCGCTCGACGACTTCCCGCACTTCGAATACATGCGCCTACCCAACGGATCGGTACAGCAGGGTCTGATGAACGCCACCAACGTGCTCGACAATTTCGTCGACGACTTCACCTACATGACCCGCGTCCAGCCCGACTTCGGCATCCTCACCTACACGTTCCATCCCCACGTCATCGGCCGCGGCCACCGCATGATGATGCTGGAACGCCTGATCCAGCGCCTGATCGAGGGCGGCGCGGTGTTCATGACGATGGAACAGGCGATGGGAGAATGGCTCGTGCGTAATCAACCGTCGCGCAAGGCTGCGGAGTAGCGACTACGTACTCTTGTCATCCTGAGCGAAGCGAAGGATCTCACGCGTGCTCAGGAGTCCTTTGGTCGTTTGGCAAGGGTCCTTCGCCGCGCTCAGGACGCCGGGTTAGAGCGGCGTGCCTCGGGCGACCCGGATCGCGCGGCAGATGGTGACCATCTTGCCGATGGCGTGGTCGACGAACAGGCCGACGGCCTTCTCGATCTCGACGGCATGTGGCGGTCTCGCGGCCGAGATCGCGCGCGCGATGTCGGACGAGAGAGCGGCGGCCGCCCGGCGATTGTCCAGGACCGCCTTGCGCAGGGAGCCATCGGCAGCGACCGGGGCCAGGACCGTCTCGACACGCTGAAGGAACGACGGCGCGTGCGCCAAGTGGCGATACATGCTGGCCAGGATCAGGGGCTGCGGCTCGTCGCCGAACTTGTTGAGGCGCAGGACCAGCGCCCACGTCTCTGGGGCGACGTCTTCCTCGGAGGCCAGCTTGGGCAGGGCGAGGTCGGGCGCCGCCTTGCGCGGCCCCCGCGCGATCGTTCCGTCGCGGGCCACCTCGCCATTCAGCCAGGCGCGCAGGGCGCCCAGGGCAAACAGGTTGATCGTGTTGGAATGGTCGTAACTCGCGAGCACGGCGTCGACGCTGGTGGGTTCCTCGCCGGCCAGCGACGCCAGCCTGGGAACCTCCATCGTCCGATGAAAGGCCGCCATGGCGGCGTCTGGCAGCCCGGCGAGATAGAGCGGCTTCACCGCCGCCCAGGCCCAGGGCAGCGCCCCGTCCATGGTGGCGAGATGGCGCCACACGAGATTGACCACACGGACACCGACGGTCGTGCGGATGTCGGCAAAGAGATCGGCGATCTCGCCGGTGGCCGCGGCCTCCGTGATCGCCGGCAGCGGATCGCTCACTCGGCCGCCTGCTTGGAGTCCTGTCCCAGCACGGTGAAGAACGAGGCGGTCTTTGGCTGCTTGGGCAACTCGACCAGACCTTTCTTGAGGCGGGCGAAGCGGGCTTCCTGGCCGCGCACGATACGGCCCTCGTTCAGGCTCGGCATCGGGTTGCGCGCGATCGGCACCGCGTCGGCAGCGGTGTAGACGCAGATATAGAGGCCGCGGGACTTGTCAGCCCCGTTGGCGGCCGAGCCGTGCAGCAGCCGCGTATGCATCAGGCAAACGCTGCCCGCCCTGCCGAGGCAGGGAATCGACTGGCCGAGCGCCTTCTTCTCCTCCTCCGGCGCGACCGCACCCGTGAATCGCTCGCCCTCGAACAGCGACAGGACCGGCCCCTTGTGCGAGCCCGGCACCACAGTGAGGCAGCCGTTGCTCTCGTCGACGTCGTCGAGGAACAGGAGCGCCGTCACGATGTCGTCGTTGGTGTGCGGCGTGTAGGCGAAATCCTGGTGGTAGTTGACCTCGGTCCGCGCGCCCGGGAGCTTCAGGTTGATCTTGCAGTGGTGGAACTTAACGTCCGGCCCGATCAGCTCGGCCACCATGTCGACCATGCGGGCGTCGAGCATGACCTCGCGATAGGCGTCGGAGATGTCGGAGGGATTGTTGATCCGTCGCAGCGCGGGTTTTTCCGCGCTGTGCTCGGCTCCCATGTCGAAGCGCGGGCGGCCGTCGACGGTCGGCGGGCCGAAGGGCGTGGCGTGGGCCCGGCTCTGCTCGACCCACCCCGCGATCTCGCCTTTCAAGGCGGCGAGCTGCGCCGGCGTGACGGCGTCCTCCACCATGAGATACCCGTCGCGCCAGAACGCGTCGCGTTGCTCCTGTGTCAGCGCCGTCATGACCGTCTCCTTCAGCGTCCGTTGAATACCGGCTTACGCTTCTCCATGAAGGCCGTGCGGCCCTCGATGTAATCTTCCGAATCGAAGCACTGCTTCACCAGCCCGTTGAGGCGGGCGAAGTCCGGCTCGCCGTCGAGGCGCGTCAGCTCCTCGATCGTGCGCTTGGCGGCATGCATGGTGAGCGGCGCATTCTCGCCGATCATGCGGCAGTACTCGTCGACGTAGGAATCGAGCTCGGCGTCGGGCACGACCCGCGTGACCAGCCCCATGCCGAAGGCTTCCTGCGCATTGAAATGCCGGGCGGTGAAGAAGATCTCCTTGGCGTGAGACGGGCCCACAAGGTCGGTCAGGATCTTCAGGCCGCTGGCGCGATAGCCCAGCCCGAGCCGCGCCGCCGGAACGCCGAACCGGCTGTTCTCCGAGGCGATGCGGATGTCGCACAGCAGCGACACCGCCAGCCCGCCGCCGATGCAGTAGCCTCGGATGCGCGCAATCGTCGGCTTGGAGCATTTGTTCAGCCGCCGGTTGGCCTCCTCGCCGATCTTGTCGTAGTAGGCGACCTGCTCCGGCGTATTGCGCGCCTTCTCGAACTCCGAGATGTCGGCACCCGAGACGAAGGCCTTGTCGCCTGTGCCGGTGACGACCACGACGCGGATCGCCGGATCCTTCTCGAAGTCGTCGAGAATGACCGGGATCGCCTCCCACATGTCGGTCGAGGTAGCGTTGTGCTTCTGCGGCTTGTTGAAGACGAGCCGGCCCACCGGTCCCACCTTCTCCGCGATCATGTTCGGCGTCGGGCTGGTCATGCTCAGATCACGCCCCGCTTGCGGAAGTCCTCGATCGCCGCCGCGTCGAAGCCGGCTTCCTTGAGCACGGCATCGGTATGCTCGCCCTGCTCCGGCGTCGCCGTCTTCATCTCGAACGGCGTGCGGCTCATGTTGATCGCCTGGCCGATCAGCTCGATGTCGCCCAGCTTGGGCGAGTGCACGGGATGGGCCATCTTGAGGTGCTTGACCTGCGGATCGGCGAACATCTCGTCCATCTTGTAGATCGGCCCGGCGGGCACGCCCGCCTTGTTCAGCTTCTCGACCAGGTCGGCGCTGCCGTACTTCACGACGCGCTTGTTGATCTCGTCGTTCAGCGCATCGCGGTTCTTGGCGCGGCCCTTGTCGGTGCTGAAGCGCTCGTCGGTCATCAACTCGGGCGAGGCGATGGCCTCGCAGAAGCGCTTGTAGATATGGCCACCCGACGCCGCGATGTTGATGTAGCCGTCGCTGGTCTTGAAGACACCTGTCGGGATCGAGGTCGGATGGTTGTTGCCAGCCTGGCCGGGCACGTCCTTGGCCAGGGTCCAGCGCGCAGCCTGGAAATCGCACATCGAAATCATGGCCTGCAGCAGCGAGGACGAGACCCACTGGCCCTGCCCCGAGGTCTCACGCTCCAGAAGCGCGATCAGGATGCCGATGGCGCAGTGCAGGCCCGCGCCCACGTCGGCCACGGCGATGCCGGCGCGCATCGGGCCCTCGCCCGGATTGCCGGTCACCATCATGAGGCCGCCCATGCCCTGGGCGATCTGGTCGAAGCCGGCACGCTCGGCATAGGGCCCGTCCTGGCCGAAGCCCGAGATCGAGCCCAGGACGATCCGCGGGTTCACCTTCTTCAGGCTCTCATAGTCGATGCCGAGCCGGAACTTCACGTCGGCGCGATAGTTCTCGACCACCACGTCGGCCTGCTCGACCAGCTTCATGAAGACGGCCTTGCCGTCCGGCTCCTTGAGGTTGAGCGTGATCGACCGCTTGTTGCGATGCAGGTTCTGGAAGTCGGGTCCGTGTCGCGGGCCGCCCATGTCCATTTCGCCGGCGGACGGCGGCATCTCGACCTTGATGCAGTCGGCGCCCCAGTCGGCAAGGTAGCGGACGGCCGTAGGACCGGCGCGCACGCGCGTCAGGTCGAGGACTTTGAATCGGGCTAGCGGTCCTGCGGTCATGCTCTCACTCTACGTTTGGGAAGTTATTCTACCCGTACCATGGCGGATGGCGCGATCTCCAGCCAGACGCGGCTGCCTACCTCGAAAACGGCGGTCGGCGCGGTCGAGACGCGCAGCGGCTTGGAGCCGCCCAGCGGACGGACCTGATAGTCCCAGTATTCGCCGAGATAGGAACGGTCGACGATCTCGGCCTCGAACGACAGTTCGGCGTCCCCGGGCTTCTGGGCAGACAAGGCGATCGCCTGAGGGCGCAGCGAATAGAGGAGCTTGCCGCCGCCGGTCGCTCCCTCCACCGCCGCTGCAGATGCGCTGAAGCCGTCGAAGCGCACCTCGCTGCCCTGCAGCGTGCCCTCGACGAAGTTCGTTCGGCCGATGAAACCAGCCACGAAGCGGCTCTTCGGGCGCCCGTACAGGACGTGCGGGGCATCGATCTGCTCGATCTTACCCTTGTTCATCACGACGATCCGATCGGACGTCACCATCGCCTCGGACTGGTCGTGGGTGACGTAGACCGTCGTGATCTTGAATTCATCGTGCAGGCGGCGGATCTCGAACCGCATCTCCTCGCGCAGGTTGGCGTCGAGGTTGGAGAGCGGCTCGTCGAGCAGCAGCACTTCGGGCTCCACGACGATGGCGCGGGCCAGTGCGACCCTCTGCTGCTGTCCGCCCGACAGCTCGGCCGGGTAGCGACCCTTGAGGTTGCGCATCTGGACGACGTCCAGGATCTTGTCGACCCGCCGGTCGATCTCGGCGCGCGGCAGCTTCCGGACCTGCAGGCCGAACCCGACATTCTCGCCCACCGTCATGTTGGGCCAGATGGCGTAGCTCTGGAAAATCATCGACATGCGACGATGCTCGGGCGGCACGACTCCCGAGGCAGAGGAAATCTGCTTGCCGTCCATCTCGATGCTGCCATCGGTCGGCGGCATGAAGCCCGCGATCATGCGCAGGGTCGTCGTCTTGCCGCAGCCCGAGGGACCCAGCAGCGACACGAACTCGCCCTTGGCAAGCTCCAGCGAGAAATTGGCCACCGCCTCGAACGCGCCGTAGCGCTTGGCGACGTTCTTCAATACCAGCTTGCTCATGTCGCGGTACGCCTCAGCATGAAATCGCGGCCCAGAGCCTTCTGGCCCAGCCACAGGAGTGGAAGGGTCAGCACCTGCAAGACCAGCGCCAGCGCGGCGAGGCGTTCGAAGTTCCCCTCCTCGCTCATATCGAAGATCATGACCGATGCCACCTTGGTGTTCGGCCCGTACAGGAAGATCGCCGCCGACAACTCGCGCGTCGCCGGGATGAAGATCAGCAGCCACGCGCCCATCATGTTGCGCTTGAGCAGCGGGGCCACCACGCGCCGCAGCGCCGTTAGACGGCTGCCACCCAGCACACGAACCGCCTCCTCCATCTCGGGATTGAGGCTGTTGATGGCGGCACTCGCATTGACGTACCCCACCGGCAGGAAGCGCGTGGTGAAGGCCAGGATCAGGATCAGCGCCGTGCCGTAGAGCGCGAGCGGCGGCGGCGCGTAGGCGGCATAGAAGCCGATCGCCAGCACCACGCCGGGGATCACGAACGGCGCTACACAGAGGAACCCCAGCACGCCGCCGAACGGGATCAGCCGCCGCGCCACCATGTAGGCCACGCCCAGGGTCAGGAAAACCGCGATCGTGGCGCTGATCCCGGCATAGACGAAGCTGTTGATCACCGACTGTGCGGCCGTCGCGTGCTCGAACAGGATGAAGCGGAAGTTCGCGAGCGTGATGTTGTCGAGCAGGAAGCCGCGGCCCCAGGCCTTGGCGAAGGCCGAGTGGATCAGGAAGATGTACGGCAGGAAGACCGCGAGGGCCGCCACGAACATTGCGTAGCCGAACATGACCCAGCGCCAGCGGCCGAGCAGGATCGGCCGCCGCTCGCCGCCCTTGCCGGTGAGCGCCACGAAGCCCTTGCGACGCACGATCAGGCGCTGGACCAGTACCAGCAGCACGGTGACACCGAGCAGAGGCATGGCATAGGCCGCCGCCACCTCGACCCGCACGGGATTGCCGAAGAACTGGAAAAGCTGCGTCGTCACGACGTTGAAGCGCGCCGGGATGGCAATCATCGCCGGCGAGCCGAACAGGGCAATCGCCTCCAGGAAGCAGATGATCAGGCCACCCAGGATCGCCGGCAGCGCCAGCGGCAGGGTCACCTTGCGCATTGTCCGCCACGGTCCCGCGCCCAGGATGTTGGCGGCGTCCTCCATTTCCGACGACACTAGTTCGAGCGCCGCGGTGGTGAAGATGAAGATGTAGGGGAAGGAATAGAGCGCGATGACGACGGCGAGGCCGGTGAAGCTGTAGATGTTGAACGGCCCGGCTTCTGCCCCCGTGACCATCATGAAGAAGCGGTTGAGCCAGCCGGCATTGGGACCGGCCAGCAGGATCCAGGCCACGGCGCCGGTGTAGGGCGGCGTGATGAACGTCGCGAGCACCAGCATGCGTGTGAGGCCGCGGCCGGGCATGTTCGTGCGCGCCACGGCCCAGGCCAGCGGCACCGCGAAAACGCCGGCCAAGGCTGCGGACGCGGCGCCGAGCTTCAGCGAGTTGAACAGCGCGTCGATGTAGCGGGCCCGGCCGTAGGCCGTCGCGTAATTCGAGAAGGTGAACTCGCCCGTACCCTCCGTCTGGAAGCTGGTGATCACCAGATAGACGAACGGGCTCACCACCAGGAACAGGAGGACCGCGATGATCGCGATCCACAGGAGCCAGGTCGAATCGAACCGGCTGGCGCGCACGGGACGCACCGGCATCGTGTCGATCGCCGGAGCCGTTACCGACATGTTCAGGCGTCGATCAGTTGCCGAACGTGTCGCGCCATTGCTCGATCACTTCCGGAATGCCCTTATCGACTTCCGCAACGGTCGGACGAATGACCTTGATCTCGCTGATCGGCTTGGCGCCCGGAGGCGACGGCACTTCCGGACGCAACGGGATGCCGAAGTGCTTGGCGTTGATCTTCGAGGCCTCGATTGTGTAGAGGTACTCCATGAAGAGCTTCGCGGCGTTCGGATGCTTGGTGCCCTTCATGATCGCCGACGGCGAGATGATCAGCACCGAGCCGTCGCTGGGATAGGATACCGCCAGCGGATTGCCGCGCGCCGCGCTGAACAGGGTGGAGCCGTCCGCTCCTGCCGCCACCTGACGTTCGCCGGCGTTCAGCGCCGTGACCGTGTCGTTGATCGAACGGCCGATCTGCGGCTTGTTCTTCTCCAGCTTGTCGAAATACTGCCAGCCGTAGAGCTTCTTCATCGACAGGACCCAGGTGCCGACATAGCCAGAAAAGCCCGGATGTCCCGTCGAGACCTTGCCCTTCCACTTGATGTCGAGCAGGTCCTCCCACTTCTTGGGCGCGTCCTCGGGCTTCACCTTCGCGGTATTGTAGGTGATCACGACCAGGCCGGCGGCGGTCGGATGGAAGTAGCCGTCGGGATCGAAGTTCCGAAAGGCTTCCGAGATCTTGGAAGCGTTCTCCGGCACGTATTTGTCGAGGCGGCCTTGTGCCTTGAGGCGGGCATAGTGGCCGAGGTCGGTCGACGAGAAGACGTCGCAGATCGTCTGGTTGTTCTTGAGATCCTGCAGGAGCCGCTGATAGGCGACCTGCGCCGTCGTACGCACGACGTTGACCTTGATGCCGTACATCTCGGTAAAGCCGCGCCCCAGATCCTCCGCCCCTTCGGACGTGTAGTGGGCGACGTACCAGGTCAGCTCGCCTTCCTTCTTGGCGGCTTCAGCCAGGGAATTCAGGTCGGCCCGCGCCGCGAGCGGCAAAAAAGCAAGAGCCAAGGCCAATGCAAGGCTTCCCAACCTCTTCATCATTTCCTCCCGGATCATTGATTCGTTGTTTGTTGATTGCGATACGATCACACGACGCGCGCCACCACAAGCGCGGGAGAGCGAGAGAACGCGCATGACGGAAAGCGATCGATCGGCCGGCTGGGCCGCCTATTATCAGCAGCTTCGCAACCGCCCTCCCCGCAAGACGCTTCTCGCGGCGCTCGATGCGTTCGGCGAGGCACCAGCTGACGCCCTCGTCATGGATCTGGGATGCGGCGACGGTCGCGACGTGATCGAAGAGCTGCGCCGCGGCTGGCGCGTCGTCGCCGTCGATGCGGAGCCCGAAGCGCTGCGGCAATTGCAGGCGCGGCCCCTACCCGAGGGCAGCGACGTCACGCCGGTCAACGCACGCCTCGAAGAGGTGCCGATCCCGCTCGGCGTGCATCTCGTGAACTCGAGCTTCGCCATGCCCCTTTGTGAGCCTGAGGCCTTCCACCGGACCTGGGAGCGCATCCGCGAAGCGCTTCCTCCGGGCGGACGGTTCTCCGGACAATGGTACGGGCCGCGCGACAGCTGGGCTGGCCGTCCCGGCATGACCTTCCTTTCGCGCGAGGAAGCCCTGGCGATGCTCGAGGGACTCGACGTGGAGATGTTCGAAGAGGAGGAAGCCGACGGCGTCACGCCGCGCGGTAACGCCAAGCACTGGCACATATTCCACATTGTCGCGAAGAAATCCTAGGCAGCCCCCTCTCGCTGTGCGAGGCTTCGCTTCCCATCAACATCGAAAGGAGGTGATCCTGTGAACTACACCATCACGACGCCGGCGATCTCTGCAGTTGCCGCCACCAGGATCTTCCCTGCTTTGGCTCGCTGCTGCGACTGACGGATCGACGATAGTCGGCACAAAGCCGCCTCCGGGCGGCTTTGTTGTGTCTGGGCGATACCGTTGCGCGAAAGCCCGAATGGTGGACAAGACGGCGGCCGGTGGCCGACACTTGCACCATAAATTCAGGAGGAAGACATGGCAGCCGTCGTTCCGGTCACGGCCGAAATCGCCAAGCGCGCCGCCGCCCTTGCCTGGCAGGATCTGCCGGACGATCTGGTCGAACGCACCAAGCAGTGCCTGCTCGACTGGTTCGCCGTCACCATCGCCGGCGCGCAGGAAGATCTGACGAACATCCTGATCGCCGAAGCGCTGGAGGATGGCGCCAAAGGTCCCGCGACGCTGGTCGGACGCTCCGAGACCGTGCTGCCGTCGACCGCCGCCCTCATCAACGGCGCCGCCAGCCATGCGCTGGACTACGACGACGTGAACTTCTCGATGGGCGGCCATCCCACCGTGACGGTCGTCCCCGCCCTGCTGGCACTCGGCGAGCAGATGAAGGCGTCCGGCCGCCTGTTCATCGAAAGCTTCGTGGCTGGCTACGAGACCTCCGGGCGCGTCGGCCGGCTGGTGTCGCCCAGCCACTACCAGAAGGGCTTCCATGTCACCGGCACGGTCGGCTCCTTCTCGGCCGCGGCCGCCGCGGGTCGCATGCTGGGCCTCGACGACCGGCAGCTCGCGGTGGCCTTCGGCATCGCGGCCACGCAGGCCGCCGGTCTCAAGTCCAACTTCGGCACCATGTGCAAGCCGCTTCACGCGGGCACCGCTTCCGAGCACGGTCTGCGGGCCGCGCGCCTCGCCGCCAGGGGCTTCACCGCCCGCGGCGATTCCCTCGAATGCGACCAGGGCTTCGCCTCGTCGCAGAGCGACCATCTCAATGCCGAGGCAGCCCTCGGCGAGCCGCCGTCGGGCTGGCACCTGCGCAACAACCTCTTCAAGTACCATGCGGCCTGCTACCTGACGCACGCGCCCATCGAGTGCGCCAAGGAGATCCGGCTGAAGAACAACTTCCCTCCGGAGCGCGTGCAGAAGATCCTCCTGCGCATCGACTCCGGCGCCGACAAGGTCTGCAACATCCCCAACCCGACGACCGGCCTCGAAGCCAAGTTCTCGCTGCGCCAGACCGTGGCGATGGCGCTGACGGGCGTCGATACCGCCAACCTCGACTCCTACAACGAGGCCGTGACGCAGGAGCCGCGCATCCGGGGCCTGCGCGACAAGATGGCGATCGAGTTTCAGCCGCACTGGTCGCATTCTCTGGCCGAAATGGCGATCCAGCTCGACGACGGCACCATGATCGAGGTCACGCATGACTCGGGCATCCCCTGGGCCGATCTCGAAAAGCAGCGCCAGGCGATCGAGACCAAGTTCAACAGCCTGGTGACGCCGCTGCTCGGCGCCGCCGGCGCCCGTCGCCTCCATGATGCCATCGAGCGCATCGACAGCCTCACCGACGTGGGCGAACTCGTCCGCGCCTCAGCCAGGAGCTAAGTCAAAGAATGTCGGAGGATTTCAGGGCCCGCGCACGGCTGGTGCCCAAGGGTAACCGCTACGAGGATTTCGAGGTCGGCCGCGTGTTCAGGCACCATTGGGGCCGCACGATCACCGAGTCGGAGAGCACGCTCTTCACCACGCTGACCTTGCACTTCAATCCGCACTACTACAACGCAGCCTACGCCCAGGCGCACGGCCATCCCGGCATCGTGGCCAATCCCCTGCTCGTCTTCACGACGGTGTTCGGCCTCACCGTCGAGGATCTGAGCGAGGGCGGCGGGCCGTTTCTCGGCGTCAACGAACTCACCTATCACCAGCCCGTCTATCCCAGCGATTCGCTGCGTGCGGAATCGGCGGTGCTCGACCGGCGCGTCTCGGACTCCCACAAGGGGTTTGGAATCGTCACGTGGCACAGCAAGGGCTTCAACCAGCGCGAAGAACTCGTCATCGACTTCAAGCGCACCAACCTCGTCCGTCTTAGGAATACCCAGTAATGCCTTTCCTTACCGAAGAACGCCGCATGATCCAGGAGCAGGCGCGCGAGTTCACGCTGAACGAAGTGCTGCCGGTCGCCAACAAGCTCGACCCCGAAAAGGGCGACATCCCGATGGACCTGCGCGACAAGATGGCCGAGCTCGGCTATTTCGGCATCCTGATCCCTGAGGAATATGGCGGCCTGGGCCTCGGCTGCTCGGAGTACTGTCTCGTCACTGAAGAGCTGTCGCGCGGCTGGATGAGCGTCGCCTCGATCATCGCCCGCGGCAACCTGCTGATTGGCTCGCACAAGATGAGCGAGGAGCAGCGCCGACGTTACCTGCCACGCATGGCCAAGGGCGAGTTCCTCGGCGCCTTCTCGATGTCGGAACCCAACGCCGGGTCCGACATTTCCAACATCTCCTGCCGCGCCAAGAAGGATGGCGATAGCTATCTGATCAGCGGCAACAAGTACTGGTGCACCTTCGCCGACGGCGCCGACTTCATGATCATCATCGCGCGCACGTCCGAAGCGCCTCCGGGCAAGCGTCATCTCGGCCTGTCGATGTTCTTCGTCGAGAAGAAGCGGGGCGAACTGATGCCGGGCTGCAGCGGCTCGCCTATTCCCAAGATCGGCTATTTCGGCTGGAAGACCTGGGAACTCGCGTTCGACAATTGCCGGGTCAAGGCCGAGGACATGATCGGCGACGAGGGCCAGGCTTTCTACTATGCGACGGCCGGTCTCGAGACCGCCCGCGCCCACACCGCAGCCCGCGCGATCGGCCTGGCGCAGGGCGCCCTCGACGATTCGATCCGCTACGCCGGCGAGCGCCGCCAGTTCGGTCAGTCGATCTCGGAGTTCCAGGCGATCCGATTCAAGATCGCCGACATGGCGACGCAGATCGAGGCGGCCCGTCAGCTCAACTACTTCGTCTGCGAGCAGATCGACACCGGCCAGCGCTGCGACAAGGAAGCGTCGATGGCCAAGCTGTTCGCCTCGGAGATGGCCGAGCGGGTCTGCAGCGAAGGCCTGCAGATCCACGGCGGCGCCGGCTACACGACCCTGCACGCCGTCGAGCGGCACTGGCGCGACGCCCGCCTCACCAAGATCTTCGAGGGCACCTCGGAGATCCAGAAGCGCATCATCTCCGACCGCCTGCTCGGCCGGGGGAGGAACTGATGAAAGTCTCCGCGCTCACCGGCAAGACCAACTACTTCGAGGACTTCACCGTCGGCGACGTGATGAAACACGCGCGCGGCAAGACGGTCGAGCCGATGGAGCAGGTCTGGATCACCAACGTGACCATGAACACGGCCGAGGCTCATTTCAACGAGCACCTGACCCAGTCGACGCCCTACGGCCAGCGCCTGGGATTCGGCGGTGTCACGATCTCCATGTGCATCGGCCTCGCCGCCGAGGACACGGCCGAGAACGCGCTGATGGAACTCGGCATGGACAAGATCCGGCTCAAGGGTCCGCTGCATCACGGCGACACGCTCTACTGCTACACCGAGGTGCTGGAGAAGAAGGATGCCAAGCAGGACGACGCCGGCATCGTGCGCTTCAAGCACTACGGCGTGAACCAGGACGACAAGCACATCTTCGAGGGCGAGCGTACCGTCCTGATCAAGCGCCGCAGTCACTGGGGAGACAAGTGAGCGACACCGAAGTCCTCGGCGCTCTCGACGGTGTCCGCATCGTCGACCTCACACAAATGCTGGCCGGCCCCTACTGCACGATGCTGCTGGCCGACCAGGGCGCGGAGGTCATCAAGGTCGAACCGCTCGACGGCGATCACACCCGCATCATCGGGCCCTATCACGCCGACGACAGGCTGAAGGCGTTCGGCGGCTACTTCGCTTCGGTGAACCGCAACAAGAAGTCGATCGCCATCGACCTGAAGACAGAAGCCGGTCGCGATCTGGTCCTGAAGCTCTGCGACAATGCCGATGCGGTGGTCGAGAACTATCGCGGCGGCGTCATGGATCGCCTGGGTCTCAGCTACGAGACCCTGCACGCCCGTAATCCCAAGCTGGTCTATGCCACCATCCGCGGCTTCGGCGACGTGCGTACCGGCAAGAGCCCCTATTCGGACTTCCCGGCCTACGATGTCATCAGCCAGGCGATGGGCGGGATCATGGCCATCACCGGCCCCGACAAGGACACGCCGATGAAGGTCGGGCCCGGCGTCGGCGACATCGTACCGGCCATCACCTGCGCCTTCGGTATCGTCTCGGCGATCCTGCGCGCCTACAAGACCGGCAGGGGCCAGTTCGTCGATGTCGGCATGGTCGACGCGATCCTCGCGGTCTGCGAGCGCATCATGCATCAGCACTCCTATGCGCAGACGCTGCCGCATCCCGAGGGCAACCATCATCCCCTGCTCTGCCCGTTCGGCATGTTCCCGGCGAAGGACGGCTTCGTGACGATTGCCGCGCATGCCGACGCGCACTTTCCGATCCTGTGCCGGCTGATCGACAAGCCCGAGTTCGCAACCGATCCACGATTCATCACCGTGCAGGATCGCCGCGCCAGCCAGGACGTGCTGATTGCTGCCGTTTCCGACTTCACGCGCCAGCGCACGAAGCAGGAGCTGTTGAAGCATTTCGGCGGCAAGGTGCCCTTCTCGCCCGTCTACAACGTGCGGGACATCGTGGCCGATCCCCATTTCAAGGCGCGGGACATGCTGCCCTGGGTGCCCCATCCCGGCCTCGACCACGAGGTCCAGATCGCGGGCGTCGCCGTGAAGATGACCGAGACCCCCGGCAAGGTGCGCCATCGCGCGCCGTTGCTGGGTGAACATACAGACGAGTATCTCAAGACCATCGGCCTCGGCGCGGGCGAGATCGCCCGGCTGCGCGCCGACAAGATCGTAGCTTAAGGAGAAGATTGATGACCGACCGTCCCAGACGCGCCCGCCGCGTCCAGCTCTCGACCCCGGGGTCGAGCGAGAAGATGATCCAGAAGGCGTCGGAGTCGAAGGCCGATCACGTCTTTCTCGACCTCGAGGACGCCGTCGCGCCCAGCCAGAAGCGCGACGCCCGCAAGAAGATCATCGAGGGCCTGAAGACGCTCAACTGGAAGGGCAAGACGCGCTGTGTGCGCATCAACGATCTCACGACCGAGTACGCCTACGAGGACATCATCGAGATCGTCGAGGGCGCGGGCGAGCATCTCGACACGATCATGATGACCAAGGTGCAGACGGCCGCCGACGTGCTGTTCGCCGACAAGCTGCTTCACCAGATCGAGAAGAAGCTGAAGATGAAGCGCAAGATCGGCCTCGAGGCGCTGATCGAGGAAGTCGAGGGCATGCAGAACGTCGATGCGATCGCCGCCTGTACACCGCGCCTCGAATGCCTGGTGTTCGGCATGGGCGACTTCTCGGCCTCGATGGGCGTCACCAACAAGAATGTCGGCGAGACCGACGGCTACCCGGGTGACATCTGGCACTATGCCCGCTTCCGGCTGATCATGGCCTGCCGCGCCGCAGGCATCGATCCGGTCGACGGCCCGTTCGCCGACTTCAAGAATCCTGATGCCTACCGCGAGGAGTGCAAGCGCTCGATGATCCTGGGTTGCGTCGGCAAGTGGGCGATCCATCCCTCGCAGATCGACATCGCGCTCGATGTCTATTCGCCCAAGGTCGAGGACATCGCCCGTGCCCGCAAGCTGGAGAAGGCCTATGCCGAGGCCGAGGCGGCGGGCCTGGGCGCGATCAACGTCGACGGCATCATGGTCGACGTCGCCTCGATCCGCATCCTGCGCAATACCATCCTGAACAAGGCCGACCTTTACGGTCTGTAGGATGCAACCGGGCGCGGCGCCGAACACGGAAGGCCCGCGCCCCGGTCTGCGCCCGGCGCTCGTCCCCATCGGGGCGATGCTGGGCACGCAGATGCTCATCTCGCTGGCCGTCCTGTCGCTCAGCGTGCTGATGCCGGCCGTGGCCCGCGATCTTGGGATCGCCCCGAAACTGGTCGGTGCCTTCACGGCCGTCACCTACGCGATCGCCTCCGGCGTCGCCCTGTGGAGCGCGGGGCCGATCTCGCGGCTGGGCGCCGTCCGTGTCTGCCAGTTCGCCATGCTGGCCGCCGCCATCGGCCTTGCCCTGAACGCCACGGCCTACGTTGCCGCAACCATCGTCGCGGTCGCCTTCATCGGCTTCGCCCAGGGCCCGATCAATCCCGCGTCGGCGCATATCCTGAGCCAGCGCGTACCGCGCGCCTGGTTCAGCCTCGTCTTCTCGGTCAAGCAGACCGGCGTCCCCCTGGGCTTCGCGGCCGCCGGCATTTTCCTGCCCCTGCTGCTGCCGGCCCTGGGATGGCGCGGCGCCTCGCTCGCCGCCGCCGCGCTCATGCTGGCCGGCGCCGGCGTTCTCGAACTGCTGCGCGCCCGTATCGATGCGTCGGTGGCGCCGTCCGCGCCCTCTGACGGCATCTGGTCCTCGATCGTCCATGTGATGCGACACCCGGAGATGCGCGTTCTCGGCTGGTCGGCGCTGCTCTACGTCGTGGCGCAGCACACCTTCACCTTCTTCCTGGTGACCTACCTCTACGAGCATTGCCGCCTCAGCATCGCCGAGGCGGGCTTCCTGCTCTTCCTGGCGCAAATTGGCGGCACGGTGCAACGCCTGATCCTGGGTGCGCTGGGCGACCGGTTTCCGCGCATGATGCTGCTGGGCTGGACGGGCATCGGAATCGCGCTCGGCGCCGTGGCCACCAGCCTGATCTCGGCCGAAACGCCCTACTGGCTGATCGGTCTGATCGTCTTCGCCTACGGCACGGTCGTCATCAGCTGGAACGGCGTGTCGATCGCGGAGTTCGCCGCCCTCGCCCCGCCCGGGCAGGTCGCCGCCGTCGCCGCGGTCCAGACCGCCCTCGCCTTTTCCGGTGCCGTCATTGGCCCGCCGATCTTCGGCCTGATCGCAGCCGTCGCCGACTATCGCAGCGCCTTCCTGCTGGTCGCCGCCTGCGTCCTCGCCGCGGCCGTCTGGCAGATCGTAACGTCGGCCCGGCTGCGCCGGCCGCGTCCGTCCTGAGCCCTCGTCAGGGCTCCTTCATGCCGGCGGTCGACACGATCTCCGCCCACTTCCTCGTCTCGGTGGCCTGGAAGGCCGCCAGCTCCTCGGGCGATCCCACGAACGACATTCCGTGGCTCGTCTTCAGAAGGTTGAGATAGGCGGGCGACTTCGCGGCTTGCCGCACGAGAGCGTTGAGCTTGTCGATGATCGGCTTCGGCGTGCCGGCCGGCGCATACATCGCGGTCCAGGCCCACATCTCGAACCCGGGCACCCCGCTCTCGTCGACCGTCGGGAACTGCTCGAGACCGGGAATGCGCTGCTTGCTGGTCACGGCAAGCCCGCGCGCACGTCCGTCGAGCACGGGCGGCAGGCCGACGGTGAAGTCCGAGAAGACGATGTCGATGCGGCCGCCCAAAAGGTCGGCGATCGCCTGCGGCTGGGTCTTGTAGGGCACGCCCAGGAGATCGATCCCGGTCTTGATGCGGAACAGCTCCGCCCCGCCGCGGCTAGACCCGTTGCCACTGCCGAAGCTCAGCTTGCCGGGCTGTGCCTTCGCAAGTGCAACAAATTCCTGGATGGTCTTGGCCGGCAGGTCGTTGCGCACCATCACGATCTGCGCCCCGAGCGAGATGCCGGCGACCGGCGCGAAGCTCTTCACCGGATCGTAGGCCAGCGACTTGTAGACGTGCGGATTGATCGCCTGCGTCGTCTGCGTGGTGAAGAAGAGCGTGTAGCCGTCGGGTACCGCCGCCGCCGCGGACTGCGCCGCGATCTGGCCTTCCGCACCGGGCTTGTTCTCGATCACGACCGTCTGCCCGGTCTGCACGGCGATGTCCTGCCCGACCGTACGCGCCGCGATGTCAGTGGCCGTCCCGGGCCCGAAGGCCGTGATGATCCGGATGGGCTTGCTCGGATAGTCCTGGGCGACGGCCGGCATCGCGAGCAGCATTCCGACTAGCAAACTGAGGAGTTTCATGGACCGACTCTAGTCCGAGCGAAGTGCTAGCGTCATCCCAAACAAGAGGAGGAAACGAAAGGATGAAAAATCCGTCGCTGCCGCTCGCCGCGGTACTCATGATCCTGGCCGTAGCTCCAGCCGCCTGGGCACAGAAATCAGGCGGCACGCTCAAGATCGCTCACATGGACAATCCGCCGAGCGCGTCGATCCACGAGGAGGCGACGATCTCGA
Source organism: Reyranella sp. (assembly GCA_044377795.1). Lineage (GTDB taxonomy): Bacteria > Pseudomonadota > Alphaproteobacteria > Reyranellales > Reyranellaceae > Reyranella. Next base: position 20,092 of record JBILYJ010000015.1, read on the forward strand.
CCGTCATGCCGTTCATGTCGGTCTACAACAACCTGGTGATGTTCGATCCCAAGACGAAGCAGAACAAGCCGGACAACATCATTCCCGACCTCGCCACCGAGTGGAAATGGAGCGATGACGGCAAGCAGCTCACCTTCAAGCTGCGCGACGGCGTGAAGTGGCACGACGGCAAGCCCTTCACCAGCGCCGATGTGAAGTGCACCTGGGACATGGTGATCTCCGACGAATCGAAGCTGCGCAAGAACCCGCGCAAGACCTGGTACTTCAATCTCGAGAAGGTCACGGTCAATGGCGACCGCGAAGCGACCTTCCATCTCAAGCGGCCGCAACCGTCCCTGCTGACCATGCTCGCCGCGGCCTTCTCGCCGGTCTATCCCTGCCACATCTCGACGGCCCAGATGCGGCAGAAGCCGATCGGCACCGGCCCGTTCAAGTTCGTCGAGATGAAGCAGAACGAGTCGGTCAAGCTCGCCCGCAACCCGGACTACTGGAAGCCGGGCCGCCCTTACCTCGACGCGATCGAATTCTCGATCATCCCCAACCGTGCGACCTCACTGCTGACCTTCGTCGCCGGCAAGCTCGACATGACCTTCACGTCCGTCGTCACGCCGTCCATGGTCAACGATCTCAAGGTCCAGGCGCCGACGGCGATCTGCGAGGCGCAGCCGACGAACACCCAGGCCAACCTGCTGGTCAACCGCGAGAGGCCACCTTTCGACGACGCAAAGATCCGCCGCGCCATGGCCTTGTCGCTCGACCGCAACGCCTTCAACGAGATCCTGGGCCAGGGCAACTACCGTATCGGCGGCGCGTTGCTGCCGCCGCCGGAAGGCCTCTGGGGCATGCCGACCGAGTTCCTGTCGACCGTGGCGGGTTACGGCCCCGACGTGGCCAAGGCGCGCGAGGAAGGCCGCAAGATCATGGCCGAGCTCGGCTACACGGCTGACAAGCCGCTGAAGATCAAGGTCTCGACCCGCAACATCCCGAGTTATAGGGACCCTGCGGTCATCCTGATCGACCATCTGAAGCAGGTGAACATCCAGGCCGAGCTGGAGCCGCTCGAAACCGCGGTCTGGTACAATCGGATGATGCGCCGCGACTTCGCAATCGGCATGAACGTCCAGGGTGTCGGCGTCGACGATCCGGACGTCGTCTTCTACGAGACCTTCCGCTGCGGCTCGGAGCGCAACTACACCAACTACTGCAATCCGGAGGTCGAGAAGCTGTTCGACCAGCAATCGGTCTTGAGCGACGTCGAGGCGCGTCGGAAGATCGTGTGGGAGATCGACAAGAAGCTGCAGGAAGACGGCGCACGCCCGGTCATCCAGCACGGCTGGGGCGGCACCTGCTGGCGCCCCGAGGTCAAGGCCGTGAACCTGGCGGTCAACACCATCTACAACCACTGGCGCTTCGAGGATGTCTGGCTCGACCGCTAGGACGGCGTTAGGCTCGGGCAGGTGAATGATCGGAGGTTTCGATGATCAAGGGTCTGCACCACAACGCCTATCGCTGCCGTGATTCGGAGGAGACGAGGAAGTTCTACGAGGACTTCCTCGGCCTCCCCCTCGCCCATACGCTCAAGATCGAGCAGACCAAGACGGGTCGCACGACCGGCGCCGGCGTGCTGCACACCTTCTTCCAGCTCGACGACGGTTCCTGCCTGGCCTTCTTCGAGGCGCCGGACATGCCGTTCGACTTCAAGGACCAGCACGACTTCGACCTCCACATCGCGCTGGAGGTCGAGCCCGATCATCTCGACCGGATGTTCGCCAGGGGCAAGGCTGAAGGCCGAGAGGTCCGCGGTGTCTCCGACCATCATTTCATCCGGTCGATCTATTTTCGCGATCCCAACGGCTATGTGATCGAACTTGCCGCCAAGGTGCCGGGACAGGAATCGGCGCTCGACCCGACCAGGAACGGGGCGCGCGCCAAGCTCGACGATTGGCAGGCCGGCAAGTCCAAAGCTGCAAGAGCGGCTTGATGATTCTCGTCGTCCTGAGCGGAGCCGCCCGAAGGGCGGCGTAGTCGAAGGACCTCTTTTCCAGCGCACCAAGTGACGAGGCGAAAAGAGATCCTTCGACTACGCGCCTTCGGCGCTTCGCTCAGGATGACGGAGCGATGGGGATCTCGCCCTACGCCAGGTTCTTCTTGAAGAACGCGATCGTGCGGTCCCAGGCGATCTTGGCCTGCGCCTCGTTGTAGCGCGGCGTCGAATTGTTGTGAAAGCCGTGCTGCGTACCGGGATAGATGAACATCTCGTAGGGCACGCCGTTGGCCTTCAGCGCCGTCTCGTAGGCTGGCCACATCGCGTTGATGCGCTCGTCGCTCTCTGCGTACTGCACCAGAAGCGGCGCCTTGATGTTCGGAACCGACGCGGTCTCTGCAGCCGGGCCGTAGAACGGCACCCCGGCATTCATGTCGGCGCCCAGCGTCGCGGCCAGGAAGTTGGTCGCCCCGCCGCCCCAGCAAAAGCCCGTGACGCCCAGCTTGCCGGTCGACATTGCATGCGTCTTCAGGAAGCGCGCGCTGTTCACCATGTCGGTCCGCAGCTTGCCCTGGTCCAGCTTGGCCTGCAGCGTGCGTCCATCATCATCGTTGCCGGGATAGCCGCCGACGGGAAAGAGCCCGTCCGGCGCCAGCGCGAGGAAGCCCTCGGTTGCCGCGCGGCGCGCCACGTCCTCGATGTAGGGATTGAGGCCGCGATTTTCGTGGATGACCAGGACCACCGGGAACGGACCGGTACCCTTCGGCTGGACCAGATAGCCGCGCATCGTTCCCGATGTGCCGCCCGGCGACGGATAGGTCACGTAGGTCGCCTTGATACGATCGTCGGTGAACGAGATCGTCTGGGCCTGGACGTAGCGCGGCAGCAGGGCTTGCGCCATGGCCAGGCCGCCGACCGTCACGGCGGCGGCTCGCGACAGGAAGGTCCGGCGGTCCATGCCGCCATGACAGTATTCGTCGTAGAGATCGAAGACGCGCCGATCGATCTCGATCTGGGTCAGGTTCTGTCCGTCCATCGTGAGCCCCGCTTTCCTTGTCAGCCGAGGTTTCGGCGGTAGAGCGCGATCAGGCGCTCCCAATGCCGCTCGGCGGCCGGCTTGTCGTAGCACCAGCGCTGCGGGAAGGCGAAGCCGTGATGTACGGTCGGCTGGATCTCGAGCTCACCCTTCGCGCCGGACTTGTCGAACAGGGCCTTCAGTTCCTTGACCATCTCGGGCGGCGCCAGTTCGTCATGCTCGGCGCAGGAAATGTAGAGTTCGCCCTTCGCCTTGCCTAGAGTCAGATGCGGGCTCTCGACCGCATCGCTGACCAGCCAGGTGCCATAGAAAGACGCCGCCGCGGCAATCCGGTCGGGGAAGCGCGCGGCCGCCGCCAGCGAATAGGGGCCGCTCATGCAATAGCCATGGGTGCCGACCGGCCCTTTCCTCGATTCCTTCTGGGCATCCGCGTAGGCGATCATCGCCGCCACGTCGTCCATGACCGGCGGGATGGTCATCTTGGTCCGAACCGAGCGCATGCGCGTGTGCTCGTCGCTGCCGTGCTTCAGCACATCCGGCCCGTACTTCGTATCGGTGCCGGCCCGGTAATAGAGGTTGGGCAGCATCACGTAGTAGCCGACCGTCGCCAGCCGGCGCGCCATGTCATAGAGTTCCTCGCGGATGCCCGGTGCGTCCATCAGGAACAGGATCGGCGGATAGGGCCCGCCCCTCTCCGGATGGCAAATGAAGGTTTCCATCGCCCCGTCCCGGGTCGGGATGTCCAGAATTTTCTCGATCATCGGATGTGTCCTCCGCCTTGCAGTCTGCCGGAGCCTTGATAGGCTCTGCTCAATAACAAAGCCTAGGGAGAGAAACGATGAGACGTAACCTGTTCAGTACGGCCGCATTCTGCCTTGCGGCCTGGGCCTTGCCCGCGGCCGCCCAGCTTTCCGACAACACCTTGAAGATCGGCGTCGCCACCGATCTGTCGAGCCTCTACGCCGACATCAACGGCCCGGGCGCGGTGCTCGCCGTCCAGATGGCGATCGAGGATTTCGGCGGCTCCGTGCTCGGCCAGAAGATCGAACTCGTATCCGGCGACATCCAGAACAAGGCGGATGTCGCTGCGACCACGGTCGGCCGCTGGTACGACAACGAGAAGGTCGACATGGTGATGGGCGCCGGCGCCTCCTCCTCGTCGATCGCCGCCGCCCGCGTGGCCGCCGACAAGAAGCGGATCTTCATCGCCCCCGACCCCGCCTCGTCGGATCTCACCGGCAAGCTCTGCAATCCCTACCTGATCCACTGGGTCTACGACACCGCCGCGCTGGCCAACGGCACCGGCTCGGCCGTCGTCAAGGCCGGCGGCAAGACCTGGTTCTTCCTCACCGCCGACTACGCCTTCGGCTATGCGCTGGAGCGCGACGTGTCCGCCGTCGTGAAGGCGGCTGGCGGCACCGTGGTCGGCGGCGTCAAGCACCCGATCAACACCAACGACTTCTCTTCATTCCTGCTTCAGGCGCAGGCCTCGAAGGCGCAGATCATCGGGCTCGCCAACGCCGGCGGCGACACGATCAACTCGATCAAGCAGGCGTCCGAGTTCGGCATCACCAAGGGCGGCCAGAAGCTTGCGGGTCTGCTGGTCTTCATCTCCGACATCCACTCGCTGGGCCTCGAGCGCGCACAGGGCCTCAACCTGACCGAGGCGTTCTACTGGGATCTCAACGACCGGACGCGTGCTTTCTCCAAGAAGTTCGCCGCCAGGTTCAACGGCAAGATGCCGACCAGCGTGCAGGCCGGCTTCTATTCGGCGACGCTCGCCTATCTGAACGCAGTGAAGTCGACCGGGACGGACAATGCCGAGAAGGTGATGGCCGCGATGAAGACCGCCAAGTGGGATGATCCGATCTTCGGGCCGAGCTACGTCCGTGAGGACGGCCGCAAGATGCACGACATGTATCTCTTCGAGGTCAAGAAGCCCTCCGAGTCGAAGGGCCCGTGGGATTACTACAAGCTGCTCTCCAAGATCTCCGGCGAGGAGGCGTTCCGCCCCCTGGCCAACAGCGAGTGCCCGCTGGTCAAGAAGAACTGACCCGGAGTCCCGTCATGGCCGAGCCTT
>JBILYJ010000291.1:0-6600 GCA_044377795.1 Reyranella sp.
GTGGTCGCCCGCAGCCGCAACCAGGAAAGCGTGCGGGGCAGCGGAGGCATGGCAGCGCTGATGCTGAGCGACCGCGAAGCTCGACGCTTTCTCAAGACCGCGGGCGCGCACAGCGTCGAGATAGCGGCCATCAACAGCTGGCGCAGCGTTACGGTCTCAGGAACCTTTGGCGACATCGACCGTGTGCTTCAGGCGGCGGCCGACATGCGGATCAGTGCGCGGCGGCTCGACCTGGACTATCCATTCCACTGCGCGTTGATCGATCCCGTTCGCGCTCCGCTGTTGAACGAACTGAGGGGTTTGCGCCCGCTGCCGCCCCACAAGAAGTTCGTGTCGTCCGTCACCGGCGGAGCAGTTGCTCCGGAAACGCTCGGCGCCGACCATTGGTGGCGCAACGTCCGCGAGCCTGTCCAGTTCGAGCCTGGGTTGAACGCCCTGTTGAAAGACGACGTTCGCGTATTTCTCGAAGTTGGACCGAGGCCCATTCTGGCCAGCTATGTGCGCGACGTCCTCCGGGAAGCCGGAGTGCGTGGCGTCGTCATCGAGACGCTGAGCGAGAACGATGGGCAGTCCGCCTTCGATCCGATCGAGCGGGCCGCTTCGAAGGTTGCGCTGGCCGGCGGCAAGATCGAGATGCAGCGTTTCTTCGGCCCGGCTCCGGCTTCCGCCATCGTCTTGCCGCTCTATCCCTGGCAGCACGCCCAGTTCAAGGTGTCGACGACCGATGAATCGAGCACCACGCTGCTGCCGCATGCCCATCCTCTGCTCGGCGCTGGTCTCCGCAAAGACAGTCACGAATGGTACTCCACTGTAGATCCGGCGCTCTACCCCTGGATTGCCGACCATAAGGTCGGCGGTGTTCCGGTGCTTCCGGCGACAGCCTATGTCGAGATCATGCTGGCAGCAGCACGCGAAACCCATCCGGAGGGAGCTCTGGAACTTCGCGATCTGGATATCCTCCGGCCGCTCATTTTCGAGGGCAAGACTTCCTTCGAGACTTGCGTCCGCCTGGCGCACGAGACGGGGATTGTCGAATTGCTGTCGCGACAGCGCGGCGGAGGCGCGGGCGCCGACTGGACGTTCAACGCCCGGGGCGTCATCGGCCGGTCGCCGGTCGCCGGAAAGGCGACCATCCCGCCGGCGACGACGGCTCACGCCGTCATCGTCCCCCAGAGCAGCGTCTATGCCTGCGCGCACGATCTCGGCTTCGACTATGGCCCGACATTCCAGCGCACCCGGCAGGTCGTCTTCCCCGAGCCGAAGTTGGCGATCGGCACCCTGGATCGGCCGGACTCGCTGGCGGAAGGCACGCGCATCATCGACATCACGGCATTGGACGCTGCATTCCATGCGCTCTTCGCGTCCGAGGAAGCAGGCGTGGCAGATATGCCGATGAAGCGAATGCTGCCTGTCCGGTTCGGATGCGTTCGCGTGTTCCAGTCAGGCACAGTCGCAACGCGCGTCACCGCGCGAACTCTCAGGCAGTCGCCGAGTTCGATGGTCGTCGACATCGACCTGTGGGACGAAAACGGGACCATCGTCGTAACGGCCCAGAACGTCCGACTCGTCGAGGCCCCGGCCGAGCTGGTCACCGATCCCGGGTCCCTCAGCTACCGCACGGCCGCCTGGCTGCTCGAACGCGCCGGCAGTCCCTCGACGCTTGTATCGAGGCATGTTGCCGTGGAACGGCCCACTGGCAGCTCAGCCGCCCTCTCCGAGGCGTTGCTTCTGCTGGAGGCAGGAACGCTCCGCGCAACCTGGTCTGCACTCCGGGGCAACCCGCCCGGCGAATCGCAGGAGCGTCAGGAACCTGCGAGCGCCGACGGCGGCGCATCCGGGGCCTCGTTCCTCCGAACTGCGCTGCTTTGGCATCTCGAGGCGAAGAAACTCGCCATGGATTTCGATGGCACTCGCATAGTGGCGCCCACATGTGATCTTCCCGAGATCGACTCCATCGTCAGCACGTTGCTTCTTCGCCACCCGATAATGGGCGCGGAAGCTGCCAGCGTCTCGCGTCTCGAGAGCATCATCGGTCGCCTGAGCGAGGGGGACCCGACGGCGGTGAGTGAACTCGGCTCGCCGCACTGGCGCAATCTGGGCGTCGCCTCGAACCAGATTGGCTGGCTGCGCGATGCCGTCGCGCGCGACGTCGCCGCCTCGCTATCGTGTCACGACGGCAGCCGCCTGGTGCGGCTCCTGATGTTGGGCGCCGATCATATTGCCACGGCCGTCGATCTCAGCCTGCGTTTCGCCAACGTCGAGATCATCGTGACCGATCCGGACGACGACCGCCTCGAACAGGCGCGAGCGGCCATCGGCGATGGCGCTCCGCTCGTGCGCTGCATGACCTGGGGACAGCTCGAGACTCTGCGTCCAGCTTCGCTGGACCTCGCCTTCGCCATCGATTCTCTGAGCGAGATCGCCGCCGGCAGGGACGACGGGATCACGATCATTACAAGGTTGCTGCGTCCAGACGCGCCGCTCGTCGCCGGCGAACTGGCGCCCAGCGCCTTCTGGGATATCGTTCGCGGCAGCCGGCGGCGCTGGTGGGCACGCTCGGCCAATGCCGAATTCCCAGTCGGTGCATTGCTGACAGATCGGGAATGGGTCGACGAACTCGAAACCGCGGGATTCACCGGCGTTTCGGTATCTCCCGCCTTCGGCGAATCGCGCGTCGGCGTGGTCGTCCATGGCCTGGCCGGCAGCAGTATCGATCGCAATGTGGCGTCCGCGGCTGAGCCGGCTGCCTTCTCCTGGCAGGGGATTGCGGCAGCCGATCTCCAGGCCCTCGTCGGCCGTCGCAGCTCCGAGGCCTCGCGACCAGATCAGGTCGCGTCGACCGATCACGTGCTTTCCATCGCCGCGGACGGCGGCCCGGCCGACCCGGTCGAGGCTCTCACCGATCATCTCGATGCGATCGCCGAACAATGTCGGAGGCTGGCGGACACGTCGGACCGCCTCTGGATCGTCGTAGACTTCGGCCCGGTGGACGCACTGGTGCCTCTCGAGCAGCCGCTCTGGTGTGCGCTGATCGCCGCAACGCGTGTCGCGCGAAACGAGTATCCTGGGCTGCACATACGCTGCATCGGCGTGGCGGGCCAACCGCGTCTTGGTGCGATCAAACGAGCCGCCGACGAGATGCTCGCCCCTGGCGAGGAACGCGAGCTGTTCTTTAAGGGCGATAGCCGCATCGTCTTCCGCGTCGAGCGGGGACCCGCGGCTCCGCGGCCGCCCCAACCCGTTGCAAGCAATATGGCGCTGCGCCTTGTGACGCGTCAGGGCTCCGGGCGCGGCGCGCTCGGCTGGATTCCGGAACCACGCCGGACGCCGGAGGCCGGCGAGGTCGAAATCGAGGTCGTGACCACCGGCCTCAACTTCCGTGACGTGATGTGGAACCTGCGCCTTCTCCCGGAAGAGGCCCTGGAAGACGGTTATGCCGGTCCCGGTCTTGGAATGGAGTGCGCGGGCACGATCGTCCGCACGGGGGCCGATGTCGAAGGCCTGGCGGTCGGCGACCGCGTCCTCGCCTTCGCCCCGGGCGCCTTTGCCAGCCACCTCGTTGTGAAGACTTTCGCGGTGAGCAAGCTGCCGAGCCAGCTGTCGTTCGAGGACGCGACGACCCTGCCCGTCGCGTTTCTCACCGCCTACTATTCCCTCGTACACTTGGCCCATCTCGAGCCCGGCGAGACCGTCCTGATCCATGGCGGTGCCGGCGCAGTCGGGCTGGCCGCCATGCAGATCGCCAAGCACCGGGGCGCAACCGTCATAGCGACGGCTGGCAGCGGTGAGAAGCGAGCACTCCTGCGCAGCCTCGGCGCCGACTTCGTCTGCAACTCCCGCACCCTCGCCTTCGCCGAGGAGGTGATGAGTTTCACGAATGGGAAGGGCGTCGACGTCGTCCTCAACTCGTTGGCCGGCGAGGCGATGGTCCGTTCGATGGATTGCCTCAAGCCTTTTGGTCGCTTCATCGAACTGGGCAAGCGCGATTTCTACGCCAACACCCATCTCGGACTGCGGCCTTTGCGTCGCAACCTGAGTTACTTCGGCGTCGACATCGACCAGCTCATCGGCGCCCACAAGGCGTTGTCACACCAACTGTTCTCCGATGTCGTCGGCCATTTTGCGGAGGGCGATTTCTCGCCGCTTCCGCATCGTGTTTTCGACGGCGCGCATGTCGGCGAGGCCTTCCGGTTGATGCAGCGCGCCGGCCATATCGGGAAGATCGTCGTGACGCCGGCCCGCCAGGCCAGCATCTCGGAGATGCCCGCCAACACGTTTCCAGTCACCGCCGAGGGCTGGCACGTCGTTATCGGCGGTACCAGCGGCTTCGGCTTCGCGGCTGCGGAATGGCTGGCCGACCGGAATGCCAGCCACATCGCGCTGATCAGCCGCTCGGGTCACCTCTCCGACTCCGTCGCCCCCCAGGTCGAAGCGTTGCGTGAGAAAGGCGTGACCGTGGAGGTCGCTGCCATTGACGTGACGGACGCCGGCGCCCTTGAGCGCTTCGTCGATCAACTCGGCAGCGACCGCCCGATCAAGGGCATCGTCCATGCCGCCATGGTCCTCGACGACAGATTGATCCAGGGGACCGACCGCGAATCGCTCGAAGCGGTCCTGCGGCCGAAGGCCAGCGGCGCCTTGCACCTCGAGCAGATCGCCGGGAGGCTGGAGCTCGACTACCTGCTGCTTTTCTCGTCGGCCACGACGCTGTTCGGCAACCCGGGACAGTTCAACTACGTTGCGGCCAACGCCTATGTCGAAGGCGTCGCCCGGCGCCTGCGCGCGAAGGGGCTTCCTGCGCTCGCGGTTGCCTGGGGAGCGATCGAGGATGCCGGCTATCTCGCGCGACACATCGAGGCCAACGCGGGTTTGAAGCGGCGTTTTGGCTCCACGTTGATGCACTCCCGCATGGCGCTGGACGGACTGGACTGGGCCTTCGACACGGAAGGCAACCAGCTTGCCGACGTTTGTGCGATCGCCAGGGTCGACTGGGCCATGGCCAAGCGGGAACTCGCGGCGGTCCGGGCCCCGACCTTCAACGCGGTCGATACCGGCGCCGTGTCCCGCCAGGCCGGCCAGGCAGCCATCACTCTCGAGCGGTTGCGCGCCATGCCGCCTGAAGAAGCGACGGAGGCCCTTCTCGACATCGTGGTGGAGGAGATCGCTCGCGTTCTGCGGCTGCCTCCCAAGGAAGTGGACCGCCATCGGCCACTGGCCGAAATCGGCATGGATTCGCTGATGATGCTCGAGTTGCGCACGACCGTGGAGGCATCGCTTCAGATCGAGTTGCCGATGATGTCGCTGGCGAGCGGCATCACGCCAGCCGATGTGGCACGCCGCATCACTCCGCTCGTGACCGGCGAGGCGACGCGCGAGGCTGTGCCGAGCACGCTGGCAAAACTGTCCTCGAGTCACTTCGCTGAACAGGCGGCAGAAGCGGATGCCTCGGAGCAGCGCGCCGCCGTCAACGCCGTGATGCAGCGCGTCAAGAAGATCGACGGACCATTATGACCCCGCAGCGATCTAACGCCGGTCAGGAGACGGTCGATCGGGTACGACAGGCCCTCGGTCAATCCACGGGTCCGCAGGGCCGCCCGGGCTCCGGTCCGGCAACGAGCGGACGGCGGGAGTTCGATTTCACCACCCTCCCCGAGTACGAGATCCTGAAGATCTGGAAGGCGGTGGGCGATATCACCCGGATCGGCAACCCCTTCTATCGCCTGCACGATGGACGCGCCGGGAACACGACGTCGATCGACGGCCGCACGGTCGCGAATTTCTCTTCCTACGATTACCTCGGCCTGAACGGGCATCCTGACATCGCAGCGGCGGCAAAGGACGCGATCGACCGTTTCGGTACCTCGGTGTCAGCCAGCCGGCTGTCGGCGGGCGAAAGACAGGTCCATCGCGATCTCGAGGCGGCGCTCGCGCGCCTGAGCGGCACCGAGGATGCCATTGCCTTCGTCAGTGGCCATGGGACGAATGTATCGGTGATCGGCGAATTGCTGGGGCCGGAAGACCTCATCGTGGCGGACGCCGTCATCCACAACAGCATCGTCGAGGGCGCCAAGCTGTCGGGTGCCAAGCGCATCCTGTGCCCGCACAACGACCTCGATGCCATGGAACGCGCGCTGCGACTCAATCGGGCGCGCTATCGACGTGCCCTGATCGTGGTCGAAGGCCTCTACGGCATGGATGGCGACGTCCCGGACCTTGCTGGCCTGATCAAGCTCAAGCGCCGCTACAATGCCTGGCTCATGGTCGACGAGGCGCACGCGACCGGCGCGCTCGGCCTTACCGGTCGCGGCATCGCCGAGGAACAGGACATCGATCCGGCGGAGGTCGAGATCTGGATGGGCACGCTCAGCAAGACGCTGGCTGCAGCCGGCGGCTATATCGCGGGAAGCCGCGCCCTCATCGAACTGATCAAGTACACGTCGCCGGGATTCGTCTTCAGTGTCGGACTTTCCCCGCCTGTGGCTGCGGCGGCAACGGCTGCCGTCGACGTGATGATGCGCGAGCCCTGGCGTGCGGCAGCGCTCCGTCGCAATGGGTTGGCCCTGTTGGCGAAAGCCAGGGCGCACGGCCTCGACACGGGCC
>JBILYJ010000292.1:0-6585 GCA_044377795.1 Reyranella sp.
GAGAAGAGGAGCGGGCGTCGGCAGCCGCAAATCCGGCTTAGGCGGCGGTCTGGGCAAAAGCAACGAGCGAAGTGGCCCAGCGCAGCGAATCTTTGCGGCTAAGTCGATTCTGACCGCGGCGCGGCGGAAGCGGCTCCTCTGCCGCGTCCCCGGCCGCGACTGCGACTGCGGGCGGGCGCGCTTTCCGCAAGGGGCTGAGGCGGCTTGGCACGTATCCGCACGGTGCGTCCATCCGGCTGCTCCATGTCGAATGCGCCGGTCTTGCGGATCAGGTCGCTGAGCTTGCGGAAGCCGTAGGTGCGCGGGTCGAAGTCCGACGCGATGTTGGCGAGGCGCTGGCCGACCGCGCCGAGGCTCACCCAACCGTCTTCCGTCTCCATCTGCGCGATCGCCTTCGTCAGGAACGGAATGGCGGCGCTCGCAGGCTGCAGGGAATTCGCAGGTGCACCCTCGCCGGGCGTGGTCACCGCGGCCTCGGGCAGGAGATTCTCGGTGTAGATGAACCGGCGGCAGGCCTGCCGGAAACTCTCGGGCGTCTTCTGCGCGCCGAAGCCGTAGACGTCCGCCCCCTCCTCGCGCAGACGCGATGCAAGTCGCGTGAAGTCGCTGTCGGAAGAGACGAGACAGAAGCCGTCGAACCGCCGGCTGTGCAGCAGGTCCATCGCATCGATCACGAGCGCGATGTCGGAGGCGTTCTTGCCCGAGGTATAGGCGAACTGCTGGTAGGGATCGATGGCGTACTTCTGCAGGATCTCGGCCCATGACTTGAGGCGCGTGCTCGAGAAGTCGCCGTAGATGCGGCGAACGCTGGCCTCGCCGAACTTGGCGATCTCCTCGAACAGGCCGGCGGCGATGCGCGGCGAGGTGTTGTCGGCGTCGATCAGGACGGCGAAGCGGCGGGGGCGGGTGTCTTCGGCCATGTGGATGCTCCGGGCCGTCAGGCGGCCGATGTGGCGTAGATCGCGTCGACATGGATGTCGGCGCAGTCGATGACGGAAAAGCCGGGATCGTGTCCGGCGAAGGCCAGGAACAGGTCGGTGCCGCCCAGCATGATCGCCTCGGCGCCCCGCGCACAAAGCGCGCGACCGGCCTCGAAGAAGACCTGGCGCTGGTCCTCGGTCACGTGTCCGATCGTCGCCATGGCGACGTAGGTGTCGTGGACGAGATCGAGCGCGGCGCCTTCCGTCGGGACGACCTCGACCGAGGGGATGCCGCCATAGAGTTTCGATTCCATGACGGTGCGGGTTCCCAGGATGCCGATCTTCCTGAACCGTCCCTTGGCCAGCGCCGCATCGACCGCCGGGATGGCGTTGAGCATCGGGAGCGGCGAGATCGCCATGAGTTCGTTCACGCAGAAATGGCCGCCCATCGAGGTGACGGCGGCGGCCTGTGCGCCGGCCGCTTTCAGGCGCCCGACGAGCCCGGCGAAGATTTCAGCCTGTCGGACCGGATTCCTGCCGACGAGGTTGCGGCTCATCTCCCGCACGTCGGCATGTGCCATGGTGAGGTCGAGCGGGGTGCCGCCGGCGACATGCCGGTCGATCAGGCCGCGATAGTAGAAGTCGGTCGCGGCCGGTCCGATGCCGGCGATGAGTCCGATATGCATGGTCGACTGTCACCGATCCGCCGGGATGCAGCAACTCCCCGGGGTGTGGCGAAAGGCGCGCCTGCGAGTCAGTCGCCGCGGAGGCTAGAGTTTGTCCATGCGACGGGTGGCTGTGTTCGGAACGACGGGATCGGGCAAGAGTTGGCTGGCCGAGCGCCTCGCCGACCGAGCCGGCCTGCGCGTGGTCGAACTCGATGCGCTCTTCTGGTGGCGCGACTGGCAACCGGCGCCCGTGGAGTTGTTCCGTCATCGCGTCGAGCGGGAGACCGCAGACGAGGGCTGGATCGTCGTCGGCAATTACGGCCAGGTGCGCGACCTCGTATGGCGTCCGGCCGACACATTGGTGTGGCTCGACCTGCCCCTGCCGGTGGTGATGGGGCGCCTGCTGCGACGGACGGTGAAGCGCGCCGTCACGCGCGAGGAACTATGGGGCACCGGCAATCGCGAAACCCTGTCCAATGCCTTCCTCAGCCGGCACTCGATCCTGCTCTATGCGCTGAAAACGCATCGCCTCAATCGCGAGCGCTTCGCGAAGGAATGCGAAGCGCTGGCCGGCGAGAAGCGCATCGTGCGGCTGCGTAGCCGCTGCGACATCGAACGCTTCGTGCTCAGTCCGCTGCCTTGACCGCTGGCGCCGGCGCTCGCACGCCGCCGCGCGCCAGCATCGCGTCGATCTCGGCGGCGCCGTAGCCCAGTTCGCTCAGGATGTCCGGCCCGTCCTCGCCGACATGCGGGGCGTGCTGCTGCGGCGCGTGCTCGGAGGCCGGCGGGAGGCCTGCGATGTTGGCGACCGGCATGCGGCCGAACCCGTCCTGCTCGATCCAGTCGATGGCGCCCGATTCCTTGACGTGCGGATGGTCGAGATAGTCGGAGTAGTTGTTCACCCGCTCGCAGAACACGTCCTTGGGCTGCAGGATCGCGATCCACTCCTCGGTCGTCTTGCTCGGCATCGTCTCGTTCAGCGCCTTGATGATCTTCGGCGCGTTCTTGATGCGGTTCTCATGGCTCTGCAGGTCGGGGTCGTCGGCGATGTCCTGGCGGCCGATCAGCTCGAACAGCAGCCGGAAATGGTGCGGCCGCATGGCGCTCACCATGATGTAGCCGTTCGACGTCTTGTAGCTTCCCGCCGGCATGTAGAGCACCGGCGGCGCGCCCTTGGAGAACACCCATTCCATCAGCTTGGCGCCCTGGAAGGCGGCGGCGGCGCGCATCAGGCTCGAATCGATGAAGCAACCTTCATTGTAGCGGAACTGGCGCATCAGCGCCGTCGCCAGCGCCTGGAAGGTGTAGAGGCCGGTCGTCACGTCGACGGCGATCATGCCCTGACGCCACGGTGTGCCGTCCGGCATCTTGTTCATCACCATCATGCCGCTGAACGCCTGGATCAGGCCGTCCACGGTCGGACGCTTGCTGTAGGGGCCGGTCTGGCCGAAGCCCGATACCGAGCAGTAGACGACGTTCGGGTTGATCTTCTTGATGTCCTCGTAGCCGAAGCCCAGCCGCGAGATGACGCCGGGGCGGAAGCTTTCCATCACGACATGCGCCTTGGCGGCGATCTTCTTCACGACCGCGATGCCGTCGGCGGACTTGAGATCGAGCGCGATCGAACGCTTGCCGCGGTTGAAGGCGACGGAATGGGCGCAGTGGTCGCCCTTCAGCTCGCCCAGGGCGCGGCCCCAGTCGCCTTCCGGCGGCTCGACCTTGATGACGTCGGCGCCGTGCAGCGCGAGCAGCATAGAGGCGTGCGGCCCCGCAATGCCCTGCGTGAAGTCGAGAACGGTAATGCCGTCGTAGGCGCCCTTGATGGTGGTCACTTGTTCCTCCCGAAGGCGCTGAACCTACGTTTACCGGCGCGGTTCACGCAAGGCCCGACCTGCAGCCGAGCCATGCGTCTTCGCGATACGGACCGCCTTCAGGCGATGATCGGCAGGGTCTCGATGTCGTAGGCGTGGCTGATCTTGCGGCCGAGCACGGGATCCTCGAGCTCCATCTCGAAGCGCGACGAGGAGCGGATGCCGCCGATCGCCGGCATGGTGCCGCAGAACATCACGGTCCCCATGGGCAGCCGCTTGTTGTCCTTCCAGGCGAAGATCAGCTCGCGCGGATCGCGGATCCTCGACAGCGGCCCTTCCTGGTAGAGGGTCTTCTTGCCGCCTTCCTGCACCAAGCTGCGCAGCACCAGTTGATCCCAGTGCGCCTCGACTTCCTCGAAACGCCAGGCGGTGCGGCCGATCGGCTTGGCGCACATCTGCTTGGAGACGGCGATCCCGTAGCTCTCGACCTTGCGGTCGGTATGGTCGGCGCCGACCGTGACCCAGAGCCGGTCCGCGGCGCCGATCAGCACCGGCTCGACCTCGCCCGAACTGTCCTCGCCCAGAACCTGGATGCGATCGGCCTGGGTCAGCATCTGCGCGGCCGCGCGGTAGTAGATCGGCACCCGCGACGGCGGCTGCACGCCGATCGCCTTGAGTTCCTCGATATGGTGGTTGAGCGCCGTGACGTCGCGGCCGGTCCAGCCGGCGATCACGAGATCCTTGATGTCGACGGTGACCTGCTCGACCGCGCCCTTGGCGTGGCCCTCGAATTCCAGGCGCGCCATCGTCAGAGGACGGCCAGGCGGGAGTTGAGCAGGTCGGTGACCAGCATGTAGCCCGGCGCGTGCGTGATGCAGAACTCGGGCTTCACCGTCGCCACGACCGATTGCGGAGTGACGCCGCAGGCCCAGAAGACCGGGAGCTCGTCGTCACGCACCGGCACGCCGTCGCCGTAGTCGGGCTTGGAAATGTCCTTGATGCCGATCATCTCGGGCTTGCCGAGATGCACGGGGGCGCCGTGCACCGACGGGAAACGTGTCGTCACCTGCACCGCCCGGATCGCGTCGGCGGGCTTGAAGGGCCGCATCGACACGACCATCGGGCCGTGGAACGGGCCGGCCGGCGCGCACTCGATGTTGGTGCGGAACATCGGCACGTTGCTGTTGCAGGTCTGATGGCGAAGCTCGAGGCCGTTCTCGATCAGCGCTTCCTCGAAGGAGAAGGAGCAGCCCAGCACGAAGGAGACGAGGTCTTCGCGCCACACACCCTTGAGGTCGGTGACTTCCTCGACCAGCTCGCCGTTCTTCCAGATCCGGTAGAGCGGGATGTCGGTGCGGATGTCGAGATCCTCGCCCAGGGTCGGCAGGCGCCAGTCGCCCGGCTCGGACTGGCCGAGCAGGGGGCAGGGTTTGGGGTTCAGCATGCAGAAGCGGGCAAAGTCGGCGGCGAGCGCCTTGGGCAGGATCGCGAGGTTGCCCTGAACATAGCCCGGCGCCATGCCGGAGGTCGGCAGGCGGGCGGCCCCTGCACGAATGCGCCGCCGCGCATCGCGGCCGGTCTCGCCCTTGAAGCTGGTGATCGTGCTGTCCATCGCGAACTCCTAGACGTGCTGGCCGCCGTTGATCTGGATCTCGGCGCCTGAAACGTAGCTCGATCCCTTCTCGCAAAGGAAGTGAATCACGTCCGCCACCTCGTCCGGTGTGCCGAGCCGTCGCATCGGGATCTGCTCCTCGACGATCTTCTCGGTGCCGGGCGACAGGATCGCGGTGTCGATCTCGCCGGGCGCGATCGCATTCACGCGGATGCCGCGCGGGCCGAAATCATGGCTCATCTCGCGGGTGAGCGCGGCGAGTGCCGCCTTCGAGGTGGCGTAGGCCGAGCCCGCGAACGGATGAACGCGGCTGCCGGCGATCGACGTCACGTTGACGACGCAACCCTGCGCCTTCGACAGTTCGTCGACGAGGCCGCGGGCCAGTGCCACGGGCGCGAAGAAATTGACGTTGAACACCTGTCGCCACAGGTCGAACGGCGTATCCATGGCGCCGAGCCGGCTGCCGCCCTTGCCCTTGGGCGAGATGGCCGCGTTGTTGACCAGGGCGTCGAGCCGGCCGCCCGCGAGACGCGAGCGGATCTGCTCGATGCCGCGGCCAATATCGACGGGATCGGCGAGGTCGAGCTGTACATGGTTCTCGCCGCCGCTTGGCCACGGGCACAGCGCGCTGAAGGGCTGGCGCGAGATCGTGATGACCCGCCAGCCATTGGCGCTGAATTTCTTGACGGTCGCATGGCCGATGCCTCGGCTGGCGCCGGTCAGGACCAGGGTCCTGACATTGTCGCGTGGGACTGTATTCATGGAACGATCCTAACCCGGCCGGGGCCGGAGTTCGCGGCCGATCTTGATTCCAACGTGTGACGCAAACCCTACGCCACGGCTTGTGGGGTTCGCTTTTGTTCTTCACATCATCTATTAAACTCTTGTGATTCCACGGCTTTGTGGATTTTGGGGGCGATTTGATTTATGCTTCGCCCCAGGCTCGGCCTATTTTCAGGGCCGTTCGGGCCATCGTTATTTTTTGACTAAGTCGATTTTTTTGGAGTTGTCCGACATGACGGACGAGCGACGGGCCTCGATGCCCACCCCCTATCTGCGCACGGGCCCTGCCACGATGCTGACCGCGATCGGTCTCTGCGTCCTGCTCATGATCATGCAGTTCATGCCCGAAATGCGAGACGTCGGCCCGCTCCGATCGTTCGCCGCCGCAGACATCAGCCGCTGATCCTCCTCAGCCGCTTGTGCGGCTGCTCGGGAGCGCGCATCTAGGGGCCGAGGTTGCGCGTGCCCATGACAGCAGAACACGATCAAGCTTTGCCGGTCGGCACGCGACTGGGCGATTATCGCCTCGACGCTCTGATCGGCCATGGCGGCTTCGGCATCACCTATCGGGCCTTCGACACCCAGCTCGCCAAGTTCGTCGCCATCAAGGAATACATGCCCGTCGAGTTCGCGACGCGACGGGCCGACGGGCAGGTGGCGCCGCGCGGCTCGCGCTTCGCCGACGATTTCACCTGGGGCCGGGAGCGCTTCCTCGACGAGGCGCGGGCGCTGGCGCGGTTCCGTCATGTCCACATCGTGCCGGTGCTGCGTTACTTCGAGGCCAACGGCAC
>JBILYJ010000372.1:0-5518 GCA_044377795.1 Reyranella sp.
TCGATCTCGGCGGCCTGGATCGGCTGCGACAGCGCGCTGGGCGGCGGCGGGGCGAAGGCCTGGTCGAGCTGGGCGCAGCCGGCGAGCGCCAGGGCAAGACCGAGGATCGGGGCGAGAGGCTTCATGGGAGGGGCTGACTCCGGGCTTCTGAGGACGGATCGAGGGGCAGAAAGGCTAATCGACAACGCGGGTTGCCGGCCTGTGTTCCTTTGGTGGTTTCGCGGGCGGGGCGGGTTCCGCGCGTGCGCCGGGGCGGCCCCGGCGGGCGGTGTAAACGAAATAATCGAAATAAACGAAATATCTGTCGGGAATGCCGCACCCCTGCGTGCGACTCAGTCGCATTTGGCAATTTCCCGTCGTCCCGACCGGAGCGAAGCGGAGTGGAGGGACCTCTTTTCCTCGATTTGGCAGCATTAACTGGAAAAAAGGTCTCTCCACTCCGCGCCTTCGGCGCTTCGGTCGAGACGACGGGGTGTTCGATATGCGGCAGTCCGCCCGGCTGCTTGGGGCGATGCGCTCGAACCGGGAGTCGGGCCGTTCTAGAGTGGTCCGCATGACCCAGGAAAGCTTCGTCCTCCCCGCCGGCAGCGCCGACTGCCACGTCCATGTCTACGGTCCCTACGACCGCTTCCCCGCCGTGCACGGCGGCAAGTTCGCGCCGCTGCAGGAGACGCCGGTCGAGGCGCTGCTGGCGCTGTGGGACCGGCTGGGCATCGCGCGCGGCGTGATCGTCCATGCGCTGGCGGCCGGCGGCGACAACGAGGTGACGCTCGACGCGCTGCAGCGCCATCGCGACCGGCTGCGCGGCGTGGCGCTGCTGAAGCCCGAGGTGAGCGAGCGCCGGCTCGACGAGCTGAGCGAGGCGGGCTTCAGGGGCGTGCGCATCAACCTGCTGCGCCAGGACGGCAAGCCGGTCTCCTCGGGCGGCATGAGCCTCGACGATCTTCTGGCGCTGGCGCCGCGGCTCGGGGCGCGCGGCTGGCACGTGCAGCTCTGGGTCGAGACCGGCGACCTGATGGAGCTGGCGCCGACGCTCGAGAAAATGCCGTTCGATTTCGTGATCGACCATATGGGCCGCACCATGGCCGACAAGGGCGTCGACTATCCGGGCTTCCGCTGGTTCTGCGAGCGGCTGAAGACCGGCCGCTACTGGTGCAAGCTCTCGGGCGCCGACCGCAACACCCGCCAGGGCGCCGGGCCGGGCGCCGCCTACGACGACACCGCGCCGTTCATGCAGGCGCTGGTCGCCGCCAATCCCGACCGGCTGGTCTGGGGCAGCGACTGGCCGCATGTCGGGCACGATGCGAAGGCGATCCCGCAGGAGGCGGATTTGCTGCGCACCTTCTTCCGCTGCGTGCCGGACGCTGGCGTGCGGCAGAAGATCCTCGTCGACAATCCGAAGGTTCTTTACGGGTTCTAATCTCCCCGTCGTCCTGAGCGGAGCCGCCCGCAGGGCGGCGGGAATGTTCATCGCGAAAGGCAACACATGACTCACCACGACAACTGGGGCTGGCGGGCCCGCATCGGGCTGTTCATCGTCGGCAACGAAGCGGTGCCGGAGGCCGAGTGGTGGGCGATGGCGCCGCCGGGCGTGTCGGTGCATGCCGCGCGGGTGACGGCGCCGACGCCGTGGGCCAAGTGGCGCGCCGACCGGAGCGGCGTCGATCTCGCCGACGATCTGGCGCGCGGCGCCAAGCAGTTCTCGACCATGAAGCTGCAGGCCGTCGTCTTTGCCCACACATCAAGCAGCGTCGTGGGTGGCAAGGGTTGGGACGAGGCGACCGTCGAGGCGCTGTCTTCGGTCGTGCGATCGGGCATCGCGGGCGACGAGGCGAAGGTCACGACCAACGGGCTCGATACGCTGGCGGCGTTGCGTCATTCGGGCGTGAAGCGGCCGTTCCTCGTCGTGCCGCCGTGGTTCCCCGACGACACGGTGGGCGCGGCGCTGCGCTACTACGGCGATCACGGGCTCGCGCCGGTCGGCCATCTGCGCCTCGATCCCGGCCGCAAGTGGCGGGACGTGCCGCCCAAGGATCTCTATCCGCAGGGCATGGGCTTCGAGCAGGAGATCGAGCCGCTCTACGCCCAGATCCGCAAGGCCTGTCCGCCCGAGGCCGACGGCGTGCTGATCGGTGGCACGGGCTTCCGTTGCGTCGGGATTCTCGAAACGCTCGAACGCGATCTCGGCCGTCCGGTGATCAGCGCCAACCAGGCGAGCCTGTGGCATTGCCTGCGGATGTCGGGCATCCGGACGCCGGTCGAGGGGTATGGGGCGTTGCTCAGGTCATAGAGTTACCCGCACAACCTCATCCTGAGGAGGCTGCGCAGCAGCCGTCTCGAAGGATCGGCAACAGGCGCGGTGCTCGTGCCCACCCTTCGAGACGCGGCCTTGCGGCCGCTCCTCAGGGTGAGGTGATTGGTGTGGCTGGCCGTCGCTAAGTCGCCAACAAGTTCAGCTTCTTCAGCAGCTCCCGCTCCTGCTCCATCGTCTTCGCCATCTTCGCCTGATAGGCGGGGCCGTCGAGCAGCAGCAGCGGCTGGTCCATGTTGTCGAGGAACTCGAGATGCTTGGGCTCGCCCGCCGCTTCGCGGAAGGCGTCGGCCAGGATCTTGACCACGGCGGGGTCCATGCCCTTCGGGCCGATCAGGCCGCCCGGACTGTCGACGGCGATCTCGAGGCCGAGCTCCCTGACCGTCGGCACCTCGGGGAAGCGCTTGGCGCGGCTCTCGGTGAACACCGCGAGCAGGCGCAGCTTGCCGGACATGACCAGCGGCGCCCAGCCCGAGGATTCCGAGGCGAAGTCGATCTCGCCGCCCATCAGCGCGCGCAGGGTGTCGGCGGTGCCGCGATAGGGCGCGTGCGTCCAGGTGAGGCCTTCCTTGAGGCCGAGGCTCTCCATCGCCAGATGCTGGGTCGAGCCCGCACCGAGCGTGCCCCAGTTCAGCTTGCCGGGGTTGGCCTTCGCATAGGCCAGCAGCTCGGGCAGCGTCTTCCACGGCGCATCGGGGCGCACGACCACGCCCATGACAAAGCCGGTGATCTGCAGGATGTAGGTCAGGTCCTTGATCGGATCATACTTGAGCGAGGCGTTCAGCATCGGCTGGCGCAGCACGCTCATGTGCATCTGGCTGATCGTGTAGCCGTCGGGCTTGGCGTCCTGCAGCGCCAGCGCGCCCAGCACGCCGGCCGCACCACCCTTGTTCTCGACGACGACCGGCTGTCCGAGTTTCTTCGCCGCCGACTCCGCCAGGATGCGGAAGCCGCCATCGGCCGGACCACCGGCGGCCCACGGAATGATCAGGCGGATCGGCTTGTCGGGAAACTTCCCTTGCGCGCGCGACGGTGCGGCGGCGGCCAGCGGCAGGAGCGCGGCGCCCGCGAGGGCGGCCCTTCGTGTCAGGCGAGTCATGTTGGTTTTCCTTCCCTACCCGGGCGACAGGCTATCCGAGCAAAGAGTGGGCCGCACAAAGAAAATCGGCCAGCTTGGGGGCCGGCCGATTCTGCATTTCAAAAGATCGAAGTGCCGATCAGGTCTGCTGGATGGCCGAAAGGATCCAGTTGCCGCTGCCGCTGCGCAGGAAGGTCCAGACTTCGGTGGCCTCGCTGCGGACCTGCTCGTTGCCCTCGACGATGCGGCCGTCGGAGACGTTGCGCATCACGTCGATCATGCTGAAGCGCATGGCGACGGTGGCGTAGTCCATCGTGCCTTCGCTCCAGGCCTCGGACAGGTCGCCCTGCTCGAGCTTGACCGACTCGATCCGGTTCTCGACGCCGCGGCTCGCATTGGCCGACAGCTCCTGGGAGAAGTAGCCCAGCATCTCCGGCGACACGAGGCTGCGCAGCTTGGCGAGGTCGCCGGCGCTGTAGGCCGCCTGGACGTTCACGAGCAGCGCCTCGAAGGCGTTGTAGTCGGCCTCACCGATGGCCAGCTGCTCCGTCGCGGAAGCGGCCGACGCGGCACCGGCGCCAGCGCCACCACCCAGCATGCCGCCCATCAGGCCGGTACGGGCCATCGAGTCAGGGCCCGCCGGAGCCGGCGACAGCGGATTGCCGCCCATGGCACCACCGGGGCCGCCAGCACCTGCACCGGCGCCGGCGAAGGCCGCCTGCGGGGTGGCGTTACGCGACTTCCACCAGCGAACGGCGAAGTAGACGATGCCGGCGATCAGGCCGAGCTGAAGCAGGAAGCCCAGCATGCCGGCCATGCTGCCGAGGCCGGCGCCGAAGCCGCCACCCATCAACATGCCGATCAGGCCGGCACCCAGCATGCCGCCCATCAGGCCGGTCAGGAAGGGGTTGCGCTGCATGAAGCCGGGCTTGGCGCCAGCGGCGGCCGCACCGGCCGGATTGGCCGACGGGCTCTGCTGCTTCGGCGTGGCGCTGCGCTCGACCGGCTTGGAGGTCGGCGCGGTCTGGGTCGGAGCCGGCGCGTCGCCGGACTTGCTGCCGCGGCTGCCCGAGCCGCTGCCACCGCCCGCCCGCGCGTCGGCGGGTGACGGGGCCAGCGACGGCACCGCAATGATCAGAGCCGCGAGGATCGCGAGCCAACGAAACTTGGTCATTTGGACATCCCTGTTTAACCGGGTTCGGCCCGGTCTTTTGCACACGTTATGTTAGTGCTCTTTGCCCGCAGTTCAAGGGCTACCGGCTGGCCGCGCGCCGAAACCGAGCGTGGCCAGGAGGCCGACTGCGTCGATATGCTGAAAAAGGCCCGGAAACTCCTCCAGCGCGCGGAAAAGTGAGGCGATCCAGCTCAAATCCTCGAGGTCGAGCGGCCCCAGCAGGAAGAACAGGCAGACCGAGGCGATCAATACGGTCGCGGCGATGGCGGCGCGTCGGGCGACCGGCGCCGGCCGCACCGGCTGGACGCGATAGAGGGTGCGGCCTCCGCGCAGTTCGACCCTCTGTGCGATTCTCGGGCGGCGGCGCCGCTCGGGCTCGCGCGGCAGTGCGATCTGCTGGACCGAAAGAGCATCGGGGGACGACTTCTTCAGCCGCTCCTCGACCTCCGTCTTCGGCGCCGCCGCCAGCGCCGCCAGCGGATCGCGCGCCTGCTCCTCGCCCCTCCAGGCTTCGGGCAGCACGCGCACCAGCCGGACCAGGGTGAAGGCGAGCCAGACGGTCGCGAGCGGCAGGCCGATGCGGAAGGCGATGTGCGTCTCCGCCGTGTTCCAGGCCCACACGCTCATCGCGGCGCCGGCCACGGCCATGACGAGGCCGGCGGCGAGGACGGTGACGGCGGTCAGGCGGAAGAGCAGACGCGACGACATGAAGGTCACGTAAACCGGTGTCGCTTCACGGCGTCAACAGCGACAGGATCGCCGCATAGTGGATAGAAGCCGCCACGAGCACCGAGGCGTGCCACAGCGCCTGCTGGTAGGGCAGCCGGCTCGACAGATGGAAGATCGTGCCCAGCGAATAGACCACGCCGCCTGCGAGAAGCAGGATCAGGCTCTCCCGCTCCACCGAGGCCAGCAACTCGTCGATCGCGAACAGGCCGATCCAGCCCATCAGGAG
>JBILYJ010000293.1:0-6549 GCA_044377795.1 Reyranella sp.
GTCGCGGTCGCGGCGGGCCTGCCGCCGGTGATCCCGGCGCTGACCTTCCCCGACGGCACGGTGATGAACGATTCGACGCCGCTCGCCCATGCGCTGGAGCGTGCGCATCCCGGCCAGCGCTCGATCGTGCCCGACGATCCGGCGCACGCCTGGCTCAGCGATCTGCTGGAGGATTTCGGCGACGAGTGGGTCACCAAGATGATGTTCCACTACCGCTGGTTCTATGCGCCCGACCGGGAATTCGCACAGGTCTGGGTGATCACCTCGCGTAATCCGCAGATGCTCGAGGCCGAGCGGCGCGAGGCGATGCAGGCCTTCAACGACCGCCAGGTGGGCCGTATGGCCATAGTCGGCTGCACCGAGGGCAACCGTCCGATCATCGAGGACAGCTACCGCTTCATCCTCGACACTCTCGACGCCCACGTCCGCAAGATCGAGTTCCTGTTCGGCTCGCGCCCGTCGCTGGCCGATTTCGGCCTGTTCGGCCAGCTGCAGATCCTGTCGGTCGATCCGACGCCGATGATGGAGATGCGGGCGCGGGCGCCCGACGTCTATTGCTGGCTGCTGCGTCTCGACGATGCGTCGGGTGTTGAAGGCGAATGGCTGGCGGCTGACGCGCCGTTGCCGGACGGCGTGATCGCCCTGCTGAAGCACTGCGGCGAGACCTACCTGCCGTTCCTGGCCGCCAACCGCGCAGCGCTCGAAGCGGGTGCACCGTCGGTCGAACTCGACATTCTCGGCCGGCCGTGGAGCCAGGCGCCCTTCCGCTACCAGGCCAAGTGCTACGACGCGTTGCGCAAGAAGCTGGCGGCGCTGCCGCCCGACGTGCGCGAGCGGCTCGATCCCGTGCTCGAAGCCACCGGTTGTCTGCGCTGGCTCGAATAGGGCTCTTTCCTCACAGGTCGAATGGCAATGCGCCCTTCCGGGAACCTGAGCCGCGCTCCGAACGCGGGCGGAAGAAGTCTCCTTCAGTCGGTTCACCCGCACTGATAGACTGCGCTGTCTGGTGGACTCCAGACGGCCAGCAGTGTGGGTGAGATGAACACAAGATTGTCGGCAGTGCGTCTCGCCGCAACGGCGGCGCTAGCGCTTGCGGCACCCCTAATGGTGTCGGCGCAACCCGCATCACCGCAAGATTCAGCCCGGCCGCCGGCGGCTCAAGCTCCTGGCACACCGCCTGGTCAACCACTGTTGCCGATTCAGACACCGGGGCAGGTCGGTGCCGGTCTTTCACCTGCCGCAGCGACCGCTCCCCAGGCGCCAGAGCCGACGCTTGCGCTCATCAAGAAGCGCGGCCAGGTCCTCTGTGGTGTCAATGGTGAGTTGCCCGGCTTCTCCGCCGTCGACAAGCAGGGGCTGTGGTCGGGCTTCGACGTCGATTTCTGCCGCTCGATCGCGGCCGCGACCCTGGGCGACGTCAGCAAGGTAAAGTTCGTCGCCTCGACCGCGACCGACCGGTTCGACCTGCTGAAGAGCGGGCAGATCGACCTTCTGGTGCGCAATACCACGATCACCCTGCGTCGCAGCACCGGGGACACCGGTGTGCGCTACGCCGCCGTGACTTACATCGACGGCCAGGGCTTCGTGGTGTCCAAGCGGTCCGGCATCAAGAACCTCGTCCAACTCGACACGGCGCGCATCTGCCTAACGCGCGACACGACCTATCAGGAGAATACGCTCGACTGGTTCGCCGGCCTCGGCCTGTCGGTGAAGCTCGTCCTGTTCGACAGGACCGAAGCAACCTTCGAGGCGTTCGTGACCGGGGCGTGCGAGGCGGTCACCCAGCAGTCGACCGGTCTCGCCGCGGCGATCGTCGGCACCGGCAAGGCCGACGACTATCTCATGCTGCCCGAGATCATCTCGAAGGAGCCGCAGGGCCCGTACGTGCGGGCGGGTGACGACGAGTGGCTCGACATCGTACGCTGGACGCACAATGCGCGCCTTGAAGCCGAGGAGCTCGGCATCACGTCGCAGAACGTCGAAAGCTTCCGCAACACGCGATTGCTTGCCGCTCGCCGGCTGCTCGGCATCGACACCGGCAACGGCCAGTCGCTCGGCCTCGACGAACAGTGGGCCTATCGCATCATCGCGCAGGTCGGCAATTACGGCGAAAGCTACGAACGCTACTTCGGTGCCGAATCCGCGCTGAAGTTTTCCCGTGGCGTGAATGCGCTTTGGACCAAGGGTGGCGTGATGTATCCGCTGCCTATGCAGTGAAGCTCAGAACTCCATCGGGTCGCGGAAGTGCGCCTTGAAGATGCGGTCGCGATGCTCGATCAGGATCGGGTCGAGCGCCGCCACGATCTGCGGGTCGCTGGCGGTGAAGGCCGGGCGTGACGAGTCCCGGATCGGACACTGTGCAGCGGGCAGCGGCAGGATCATGCTCATGATCGACGTCCAGTAGATGTCGACGCAGCTCAGCGCGTCGCCCACGAAGTAGGGCACGCCGCGTGCCTGCTGCGCGCGAAGCTGCGTAGAGAGGCCACGCAAGGTGGCTGCGATGCGCGCGCCCGCCGTCTCGGCGTCTTCGACATCGAAGCCGTACTTGTCGATCAGCGGCGCCATGCGCGCGCCTACACCGGCCTTCACGGCCATCGAGAACATCTGCAGGCGGCGGTTCCAGGCGATGCCGCCTTCGCCCAGGATCTCGTGGCCCAGGCCGATGGCCAGCGCGCGCTGCAGCGGATCGGCGGGGAGAAGGGCGGGTGTCGGCGCGAGGCGCTCGGCCAGCAGCAGGATGTCGAGCCAGCGGTTGAGCGGTGGCCCGTCGCGCCAGGCGACGACGGGCCCGCTGTTCTGGCCGGACCAGGCCACGATCTCTTCATTGGCGGCGCCGACATCGAGCGGCGCGGCGACATAGTCGAGGCCCTTGATCTCGAGGATCGTCTTGGCAGCCTGGCTCCACGGGCTCGGCACGCCGCGCACCAGCACGATGCGCAGTCCGTCGTGGCCGCTGATCTCGGCGGGAGTCCTGTAAACCAGCATGGCGTCTCCTTCGGCCGCAATCTTTGTGGTCGCACGAGGGCAAAGCCAACGATCATTTCGATGGCTTGAGACGAGAATTTCTCACACCGTCATTCACGCTTCTTTGAACGAAACTCTGTTCACGCGCACACGCTGAGCGCGTAAGCCGTTCAACCCGTTCGGAATACGCAGGAACATGTCATCAGCCCTCACCCAGGATGGCGCCGTCTCGCGCCTGCGGCTCCGGCTCCAGGAAGAAGAGCATAACGGCCTGGCCTTCGCGTTCCGCTTCCGGCTGATCGCGCTCGGCATAGTCGCGATCTGGCTGCTGTTCGCCGCCGGGCCGGCGCGTATGGGCATCGGCGTCGGCGCCTGCGTGACGATGATGGCGTCGGCCTGGATCGTCTATGCGCTGCGCGGCTCCTCCCACGCGCGGGCGGTGCAGCTCGCCGTCACCGTGCTCGACGTGACGGTGATCACGATCGGCACGCTCGTGCCGATTCCTGGCGCGCCGGACAACGGCCTGTGGCTCGAGCAGGTGTTCGGCCGCCGCTCGCTGTTCCTCTACCTGGTCATCTATCTCACCGCGAGCGCCCTCAGCTATTCGGTGCGCACCGTGATCCTGACCGGAGCGGCCTCGCTGGTGGCGCTGATCGGCAGCTTCGTCTGGACCGCGCTCGACCAGGCCCGCGCCTACGGCATCGATCTCGCGGGCGCGGCCGACCTCTGGCCGGTGGCACGGGGCATCTTCGCGCGGCTGATCGGTCCGGGCTTCGTGACACCCGAGGCCTTCCTGATCCAGCAGCTCATCTTCATGACGCTGTGCACCGGCTTCATCGCCATCGCGGTGTGGCGGGCCCGCGCCCATCTCGGCCGTACCCTCTCGGCAGAGGGGGAGCGCAACAATCTCGCGCGCTACTTCTCGCCCAACCTCGTCGATCGCCTGGCCGGCGCCGAGAACGATTTCGAGGTGGGCCGCGAAAGCAAGGCCACCGTGCTGTTCGTCGACGTCGTGGGCTTCACGCGCCTGATGGAAGGCCAGCCGCCGCAGCAGACCATCAATTTCCTGCGCGTCTTCCATCAGCGCATGGCCGAGTGCATCTTCGCCCACGGCGGCACGCTCGACAAATTCATCGGCGACGGCGTCATGGCGACCTTCGGCACGCCGGACGCCCAGCCCGACGACGAGACCCGCGCCCTGCGCTGTGCCCTCGGCATGGTGCGGTCGGTCGAGGCCTGGAATCGCGGCCGCCGGACGCGCGGCCTGCCGGCGGTGCGCATCGCCGTCGGCGTGCATGTCGGGCCGGTGCTGATGGGCGCCATCGGCAGTCCCAATCGTCTCGAATACAGCGCCGTCGGCGACACGGTGAACGTGGCGAGCCGGCTGGAGCATCTCGCGCGGGCACACGATGCGTCCATCGTCGCCAGCGCCGAGACGCTGGCCGCCGCCGTCAACTCGGGCGGATTCGGCGCGGCCGACAGCAAGCACTTTCGTCCCGTGGGCGCGGTCCAGGTTCCCGGTCGCGGCGAGCCGGTCGAAGTCTTCGTGGTGCCCATTTCCAACGTGACGGCCCGCTGAGCGACGTCGCGGGCCGCAGCGCGAGCCGCCGCCGCCGGACTGCGTGACGGCCCTGCAACCGGCTGTTAGCGTTTCCGGACACACAAGAAACGTCGTTTGGAGGAATCGTGCCCCAGTTCAAGACCAGCCGCCGCGCCCTGTTGGCCGGTGCCGCAGCCACCCTCGTCACGCCGGGCCTCGTCCGCGCGCAGGACGCCTTTCCCAACAAGACCATCAAGTTCGTCGTGCCGTGGACTCCGGGCGGCGCGACCGACAACATCTCGCGCATCGTCACGGCCAAGATGTCGGAGCTTCTGGGTCAGCAGGTGCTGATCGACAATCGCGCCGGTGGCGGTGGCACGATCGGCACCGATGCCATCGCCAAGGCAGCCCCTGACGGCTACACGATCGGCCTGATCACCGTCTCGATGTTCTGCATGGCGCCGGCGCTCTATGCCAAGCTGCCCTACGATCCGGTGAAGGATTTCTCGCCGATGGCCGGCATGTCGGTGTGGCCGAACATGCTGGTGGTCCATCCCAGTGTGCCCGCGAAAACCGTGCCGGAGCTGATCGCCCTGCTGAAGGCCAATCCCGGCAAGTACAATATGGCTTCCTCGGGCTCCGGTACGACGATCCATCTGGCTGGCGAGATGTTCAAGCAGCTCACCGGCACCGACATGCTGCACGTTCCCTACAAGGGCAGCGCCGGGGCGATGCAGGATCTCATCGCCGGCAACGTGCACATCATGTTCGACAACATGCCGAGCTGCTGGCCGCACGTGCAGGCGGGCAAGCTGCGGGCGCTCGGCGTCACCAGCCGGACGCGCAACAAGGCAGCGCCCGACGTGCCGGCGATCATCGAGTTCGTGCCGAACTACGTGGTCGAGGTCTGGATGGGCTTTGGCGGGCCGGCCGGCGTGCCGCAGCCGATCGTCGACAAGCTGGCCGCCGTCGGCATCAAGGCGCTCGAGGATCCCGACGTGAAGGCCAGGTTCGCCGCCCTGGGCAGCGATCCCTGGCCGATGCCGCCGAAGGGGCTGCAGGACCGTATCGTGAGCGAGATCGCGGTCTGGGCGCCGATCGTCAAGGCGAGCGGCGCCAAGGTGGACGGCTGAGGCCGGCCCCACCGGGCATCGAACCGTCGCGCCGTCCTCCGTTGTGGAGGACGGCCGTCGCGGCCGTCCTGCTTCTGTTCGCCGCTCCGGCCTTCGGCTTCTGAGCGGCGGTGCTGCGGCTGTGGAATGCTTCGCTTCTTCTGCTCACGCTTTCTGCCGGCGTCCTGGGATGCGGACTCGTGCTCCGTACCGACGCGTTGAACTGCTTCGTCGAGGAGCGCGACCTCGCCGCGTTCCGGCGTGGGCTGGCGGAGACGTAGGAGCCCTTGTTCCCACCCGATCCGACGCTTCCGTTCCGGATGCTGCCGGACCGTCGGGTGCGGGCGACCTCGGTCAAGAGCGGGCGCACGATTTACGACGTCGTCTACACCACCGACGCTCACGGATTTCGCGCGCTGCTGCCCCGGCCGCCGCAGCCGGTCGACCGCTTCTACATGCAGGACGACGGCCACCCGACGGCGTTGCTCAACCGCACGATCGCCTCGGCGCTGGTCGAGGATTTCGAGCGCGGCGCGGTCGAGCGCGGCGAGCTTCGGTGTGCTCGGTGAAGGCCGGTTCGTGCTAATGCCCTCGTCAACGACGGCGGGGGGAGACGGAGCATGTACAAGACCATTCTGGCGATATCCGAGGGCGGTCCGGACGCGGCCATGTCGTTTCGCCTCGCTGCCCGGATGGCTGCTCTTTTCGATGCGACCGTCGACGCGGTCCACTTCTCGGAGGTTCGCCAGGGCGATGCCGATATCGCGCTTCAGTCGATGCCCTTCCTCAAGTCCGACTCCGACACGCGCGTCGAAGCCCGCGCCCGTGAGTCCGAGCGAGCCTATCGCGAGCTGATCGCTCCGCTTCCGGGCGCTACGTTCACCGGCCCGGGACTGACGCGCGCGCGCCTCGTCGCCATGGGGCGCGAA
Organism: Reyranella sp.; assembly: GCA_044377795.1. Lineage (GTDB taxonomy): Bacteria > Pseudomonadota > Alphaproteobacteria > Reyranellales > Reyranellaceae > Reyranella. The sequence continues at coordinate 6,546 of JBILYJ010000293.1, forward strand.
TCGA